>JAUPKO010000374.1 GCA_030837395.1 Actinomycetota bacterium
CCGTCGACGCCGGGGTGCCGCTCGCGGTGGTCATCACCGAGGGTGTGCCCGTGCACGACACCGCGTCGTTCTTCACCTACGCCCAGCAGGCCGGCACCACCCGGGTCATCGGCCCCAACTGCCCAGGTCTGATCAGCCCGGGCAAGTCCAACGCAGGGATCATCCCAGCCAGCATCACCGGCCCGGGCCCGATCGGCCTGGTGTCCAAGTCCGGCACGCTGACCTACCAGATGATGTACGAACTGCGTGACCTGGGCTTCTCCACCGCCGTCGGTATCGGTGGCGACCCCATCATCGGCACGACGCACATTGACTGCCTGGCCGCCTTCGAGCAGGACCCGGACACCGAGGCCATCGTGATGATCGGCGAGATCGGCGGCGACGCCGAGGAGCGCGCCGCGGCCTACATCGCCGAGCACGTGACCAAGCCCGTGGTCGGCTACGTCGCGGGCTTCACCGCCCCGGAGGGCAAGACGATGGGCCACGCAGGTGCCATCGTGTCCGGCTCGTCCGGTACGGCTGCCGCCAAGCAGGAGGCGCTCGAGGCTGCTGGCGTGAAAGTCGGCCGGACCCCCTCGGCCACTGCTGCGCTCATGCGCGAGCTGATGGGCTGACCACTTTCGCGTGTCGTGTGACGGGCGGGCACCCAGTCGGCTGGAACACTGGGCGCCATGCCCCGTACCCGTGCCATCAGCCGCCCGCCCGGGCGCAAGGAGACCTCCCGGCCGCATCGCACCGGCGGTCCTGCCGGGCTCCGCCAACGCCGGGTGTCGGCCCGGCGCGCCACCGCCGGCGACCACGTGGTGGACCTGCGTGATTCGGCGGTCGCCGCGGCCACAGCCAAGCCCGCCCGCACCAGCGCGCGCAGCCGGCGGCACCACTCGGAGTCGGCGATGCCGCCGGCGATCAACGGTGCCCTGGCGGGTCTGACCGTCGCCGCCATCACGCTGTTGGCGGTGATCGCCGTGACCGTACTCGGATGGGTGGCCGCAGCTGACCATTCGAGCCTCGGATCGATGTTCGACATCGCGGCCTACGGCTGGCTGTCGATCCACCTGGTGCCGTTGGCCACCGCCGGCGGCTGGCTGTGGCTGCCGCCGGTGACGCTCACCGCCGCTGTTGTGTGGTTGTCGTTTCGAGTCGGGACGTCCGCCGCCCGGCGCGGTGGATTGCCCGATTCGGCCACGCGGTGGCGCGTGATCGGCGCCGGCATCACGGTGTACGCGGTGTTTGCGACGATCCTGGCCACGTGGTCGGCGACGGCCGCCGCCTCGGTGCCACTGGCCCTGGCTCCGTTTGCGGCCGCAGCGGTGTTCGGCCTCGGGTTCGGTGCGGCCATCCTGAGCAGTTGCGGCGGCGGCCGGCAGGTGTCGGCCAGGATCCCGGCCTACCTTCGAGCGGAGGCCAAAGCCGCCCTTGTCGGGCTCGCGGTGCTGGGCGGCTTCGCGTTGGCTGCGCTACTCGGTGCTCTAGCACTGGCCCATGGTCAAGTGACCGGGATGGGGCTGGAGCTGCGGCCGGGCGTCTCCGGCACGGTGGTGCTGCTGCTGGCGAGCCTGGTGTACCTGCCGACCGCCGTGGTGTGGGCGGCCTCGTTCCTGCTCGGTCCGGGCTTCACGATCGGGCTGGAGGGTTTCGCCGCGCCGTGGGGGGTCGTCCCCCAGGACCTGCCGTACCTTCCGCTACTGGCGGCCGTACCGACAACCTGGCATTGGTGGTTCTACTTCGGTTTGGCGGCTCCGCTGGTTGCCGGGGTGGTGGCGGCGGTGCGAGCGCCGGACCCCGTGTGCGTGGGCCGCTCGGGCAGGCTGGCCAGCGTCGGCAGGGTGGCTGGCCTGGCGGCAACCATCGCCGGTGTCGCGGCGCTGCTGGCCAATGGCGATCTCGGTGGGAAGTTGGCCGGACTCGGGCCGTCGCCCTTGCTCATCGCCGGCGCGGTTGGGGGCTGGTTCCTGCTGGGTGCCGGGTTGGTGGCGCTCGTCCGCAAGGTGTTGTCGTCCTCGGCAGGTGCGCGTGCCTGGCTGGCCTCGCTGCCGCGTCGTCGGCGGCACGATGAGGTTGCCGCGCTGGTGCCGGAGGCACCGGTGGACATCGCGCAATCGGTGGATATCGCGCCGGTGCCGGAGGTCCAGCCGGCGGTGGAGGCTGAGTCTGAGCACGAGGCGGCTTCGGCGGTTCCCGACGTGATGGCTCCGGAGGATCGGCGAGCGGCCATCGCGGCGCTGTTGACGTCCGGTGCCATCGTGAAGTTCGCACCCACGGCACTGGTGGCCGCTGATCCCTCATCTTGGCTCGATCTGGACCTCCCGCCCTGCCTCGACGATGCCACCGTCGTGCTGCTCACCACCGATACGCAAGACTTGGCCGCAGCGGACTGTTAGGCGGCAGGAAGGGCAGCACGGTGGCGCAACCATCGGCAGTGGCGGACTTCGCCGCCGACGTCAGACCCAGGGTGGTGGTGCTGCTCTCGGGGGTGGGTTCCACCATGGCTGCCTTGGTCGAGGCCACGCGGCGGCCCGACTACCCCGCGCAGGTGGTGGCGGTGGGTTCCGACCGCGCCGATGCCGGTGGCCTGGGCTTCGCCCGAGAGGTGGGTATCGAGACTTTCGTCGTGCCGCCGGGGGACTACCCGGATCGGCGCGCCTGGAGTGCGGCCCTGGCCGATGAGGTGGCCGCGCGCACCCCCGACCTGGTGCTCAGCGCAGGGCTCATGCGAATCCTCGACGAGGTGTTCGTGCAGCGTTTCTCACCGCGGCTGATCAACAGCCACCCCTCGCTGCTGCCGGCGTTCCCGGGCGCCCACGCGGTCGCCGACGCCTTGGCCTACGGTGTTCGCGTGACCGGCGCGACCGTGCACGTGATGGATGCTGGTGTCGACACCGGTCCGATTGTGGCGCAGACCGCCGTGCCGGTGGCGCCCGACGACGATGTCGCGTCGTTGCATGAGCGGATCAAGACGGCTGAGCGGCTGATGCTGATTGAGGTGGTGGCGGCGATGGCCGGGGTCCAGGTGCAGGTTGAGGGAAGGAAGGTGTCGCTGCGATGACCAAGACCGCCGTGCGTAGAGCGCTGGTGTCCGTCTATGACAAGACCGGGCTGGAGGACCTCGCCGCCGGGTTGCACGACGCCGGGGTGGAGATCGTCTCGACTGGCTCGACCGCCCAGCGGATCGCGGAGGCGGGCATTCCCGTGACCGGCGTGGCCGACGTCACCGGCTTCGCCGAGTGCCTGGAGGGCCGGGTCAAGACGCTGCACCCGCACATCCACGGCGGCATCCTGGCCGATCGCCGCAAGACCGACCACGTCGCGCAACTGGACGCGCTAGGTATCGCCCCGTTCGACCTCGTTGTGGTCAACCTCTACCCCTTCGGCGACACCGTGGCCAGCGGCGCCTCCGACGACGAGTGCATCGAGCAGATCGACATCGGCGGTCCTGCGATGGTGCGCGCTGCGGCCAAGAACCACCCTTCGGTCGCCGTGGTGGTCTCGCCTGATCGTTATGCCGAGACCCTCGCTGCGGTGCGCGAGGGTGGCTTCACCCTGGACCAGCGGCGGGCAGATC
>JAUPKO010000036.1 GCA_030837395.1 Actinomycetota bacterium
AGAAGTTCTTGGCATGCGCATCGCCATTGCCGCTCAGGTAGGCGAAGACGAGGTGGGCCAGCAGTTCACGGGCGGCTGGCAGGGGTTCCTGGCACATGCGAATGAGTGCCGAGAAGGCCTCAGCGGTATCGACGCGGTACTTGTCGGCGGGCGGTCGGCCGGTTGCCTGGCAGGCGTCCTCCACCGCCAGCATGGCCGGGCCGCGCGCAGGCCGGTCGAAGCGTTCGACCAGCAACCCTTGCCCGCTGTCGCGGTCCGTCACGACCTCTGCGGTCACTGCACGCAGCCCAGCCACTGCCGCGCATCGCAGGAACAGCGCCTCGTTGGCCACTACCTGTGGGAACTCCGGCGGGTGGAGTTTGAGGATGAACCGTGTGCCATGGCGGGCCACCGGCAAGTTCAGCACTGCGGCACTGACCTTCTCTTGCACCCCCGGTAGCGCTACCCGGTCCGCGTGAATGCCGACCTCCAGAAGCAGCCGGTCGAACGACACCTCAGCGAAGTCGTCGACCTCCACCCGCGGTGCCACCGCAGCCGGGCTCGTCCCTTCGGGGACCACCTGCACGTCGCCGATCGCGTCGGCGCCGACCCCCAGCAGGAGCGTCAACTCGTCGTCGGCACTGGTCTTCGTCGCCCGGCGCAAGGCACCCATCCGACGGCCCTCGGGCAGCAGTCCCTCGAAGTAGGCGGGCACGGCGCCGCCGGGGCGGATGAGGGGTGGATTCGTCAAGGGCAGTGTGGAGGCCACCGGTGGGCCGCCGCTGGCCAGCCAATCGGGCGAGTAGTCGAAGCGCACACCGTCGCGGGTCCGCGTGAGGTGGGCCGCGAGTTGACCGGCCTTGTAGATGTCCGCGCGTTCGACGAGGCGCAGGGTGTCCAGGGGGTCGGTGGTCATGATTTCCAACCTGAGCCGAAAGCTTCTGGTCCCCGCACCGCGGCTCCATTCACTGGCTGCTGGTCCCGTCAGCCTACCAAGGCGTTCGTCGTCCTGACGTGCTGCGACTGCGTGGTCCGGTCGACCGTCGTCTCCAGGATCTTGAGGTCGGACCTGCAACCTCGCCCACCCAGGCACCACAATCGCAGCCATGCTGATTGTTCACGTGGATGTGCATGTCGTCGCCGACCGAGTTGAGGGTTTCCTCGACGCCACCCGGGCCAACGCGGCCGCCTCGCTCACCGAACCCGGTGTGCTGCGCTTCGATGTGGTGCAGGACCTTGCCGACCCGACACACGTCGTGCTCGTGGAGGTCTACCGTGACGACGCCGCCGCGGCCGCCCACAAGCAGACCGCGCACTACGCCACGTGGCGCGACGCCGTCGCCGACGCCATGGCTACCCCGCGGACCTCGGTCAAGTTCGCGGCCGTCACACCGGCCGAGCCGGGCCGCTGGGCCACCGACGCCTCGTGAATCCGTTCGCGCTGCAACTGCCCCCGCGGATCCTTTTCGGGTCCGGCGCCGTGGCGGAACTGGCGGCGGCAGCAGCGGACTACGGCGACCCGATCCTTGTGGTCACGGGGGCGTCCCCGCAGCGGTTTGCCTCGGTGTTGGGCGCACTGGGCCCACACGACGTCGTGACGTTGGCGGGGGAGCCGACCATCGACGATGCCCGGAAGGCGGCCGAATTGGGTCGTGCATGCGGGTCGCAGGTGGTAATCGGGATCGGCGGCGGCAGTGTGATCGACCTCGCCAAGGCCACCGCGATGCTGCTAGGCAACGGCGGCGACCCACTGGACTACCTCGAGGTTGTCGGCAGGGGGCAACCGATCACAGCCGCATCGGTGCCCATGATCGCCGTCCCCACGACGGCGGGCACGGGCGCGGAAGTCACGGCCAACGCAGTGCTCACCTCGCCGTCAGACGCGCTGAAGGCCAGCCTGCGCAGCCCGCTGATGGTGCCAAGGCTCGCGATTGTCGACCCGGACCTCACCCTGTCATGCCCGGTGAGCGTGACGGCGGCCTCCGGGATGGACGCCCTCACGCAGTGCCTTGAGCCGTACGTGTCCGTCAAGGCCAACCCCGTGACCGATGGTTGGGCGCGCACCGGCCTGATTCACGCCGGTCGCGGGCTGCGACTCGCCTTCCACGACGGCGCGGATCGCGGCGCCCGCAGCGATATGGCACTGGCGTCCCTCATGGGTGGATTGGCGTTGGCCAACGCCAAACTCGGTGCGGTGCACGGGTTCGCGGGCGTGCTCGGCGGCATGTCGAGCGCATCGCACGGCGCTCTGTGCGCGGCGCTGCTCGTGCCCGTCTGCCGTGCCAACCTGGCACGGGCCTCGGCCGAGTCGCGGCGCCGCTTCGACGACGTTGCGCGCTGGCTCACCGGCGATCGCGACGCCTCGGCAGCCGACGGCCTGGCCTGGCTGGCGGAGACAGTTGTCGAGGTACGTATCCCGGCGCTGTCGTCCTACGGATTCAGCGCCGCCCAGACCAAGGAGGTCGTGGCCAAGGTCGCCCGCGCCAGCAGTACGGCGGGCAACCCGGTGGTGCTCAGCCCGGCCGAACTCGCAGCCATCTACGCGGCTGCGCTGTAGGCGCGCTGCGGGGCGCCGGCGCTGGCGCCGCAGTCACCTGTCAGGGGGTCTGGCAGCCGGTGGCACGGAGTTGGGCATCGATGTAGGCCACGAGGTCGGCCGTGCCCGTGCCGGTGTTCTGCTGCACGGCCGCGTCGTTGGCCACCGCGGTGGCCCGCAGCGCCTGGAGTTCGGGGCAGTTGGCGGCTGCGGCGGCCACGTCGACCTTCTCCTGCGTGCCGGCGGCGAATCGGGTCCAATTGACCGCTGCACGAGCCTGGTCGACCGTCTGCGCGCCGCTAGCGGTGGGGCTCGCGGCAGTGGGGAACGGCTCGCCGGTGGGCACGGCGGTGTCGGTGGGGAAAGGCACCTCCGAGCCGGAGGCCGTCTCCGTGGGCAGTAGGGACTCGCTGGGGCTCTCGGTCGGCAGCATGTCTGCGCTCTGGGTCACGGTCGGGCTCGGCAGTGGCGCTGCGACCTCGTTGCTGGAGCTGAAGAACAGCAGGTAGACCACTCCGAGCGCGGCGATCACCAGACCGGCGATGATCGCGATCAGCATCCACGGTTTGATCCGCCCCGCGGCCTTCGGCGTGCTGGCCGCGACAGGGATCGCACCGGCCGCCCCACCAGCACTGGGCACCCAACGCTGACCATCCCACTGCCACCCACTGGTGGCGTCCGTGCCCTGGGCAGCCGCGCCCTGGGCAGCCGGGGTGGTGGCCTCCTGCCGTGCAACCCACTGCGTTCCCGACCAGACCCATCGACCATCCGATGACACCTGACCGGGTTGTGGTTGATTCCCGTCCATGACCCCGTCCGTTTGCTCGAGTCTCCTGTAGGCAGGCTACCGCGCCCACCTTGGCACGAGGCGCGGCGCGGCGGTCGGCAGCTACGCGACTTTGCCGCCCCGCGTGCCCACGATCAGTTGTGCGGTGCTCGATTGGTAGTGCCCCCGCGCGGGTGATCGTGCAGCCCACCCTCGCACACGCCACGCGTCGCCGCCCGGTTGTTGGCACACTGGGTCCATGCCCAGTCAGCGGTTCCTCTTGGTCACGAGCGGGCTGTTGGGCGTGGTGGCCGTCGGTGGCTGGACGTGTGCGCTGGTCAAAGGTCGCGAGGCCGCGGCGCAGATCGACGCCCTGCAGGCACGCATCGATCACGGCACGGTGTTCGACGACACAACGGGACTGCTCAATCGGGCAGGGGCCAATCTGCTGGCGCTGCGAATCGTGAACATCGCGCGGCGGGACTCCGATGCGGTGTGCGGTGCGCTGATCCGGATCCTTCCCCCCAACGGCCGTGCCGGCCTCAACGATGAGGATGTGCTCGCCGTGGCAGAGGCCTCACAGGTGGTGTTCCGCTCCGGCGACGCGGTGGGCAGGGTCGCCGGAGACACGATCCTCGTGGTGGGCAAGGGGCCGGGGTTCAGGGTTGCCACGGTCGAGTCACGCCTGGTGGCGCAGATGGTGTCGATGGCGCCGCCGGACACACCGCTGCCGGGGATCCTGGTGAGTGTCGCGGTGCTGCATCCGTGGGATGAAGGCTCGTTGCCCGAGCTCGAGCAGCGGTTGGCCAACGATTTGGAGGTGCGGCTGGCCGTGCACGGCATGGTCGGTCACGGGGAGTTCACCGGCTGAGCCGGGCGGTTCTCACGCCTTGCGGTTCCACTTCTCCCACACCCACGGGTAACACCACTCTTGGTCGTGCGTCTCGACCAAGGCCTTGCGGATGGCGCGGCGGCGGCTGTAGGCCCCCGGGATCCACTCGTGAAACTGCACGAAGATGGTGTCGATACCGGCCACCAGACCGGTCTCGATGAGCCGGTCGAGCACGTCGTACTCGCCGCCCTCGATGTTGAGTTTCATCACCGCCACCCGGTCCCAGCCGAGATCGGTCCACACCTGGGCCACATCGCGCAGTTCGCCCTCGATCCACTGCGTGTTGGCCCCTGCGGTCGGGCTGTCGAACACCGACGAACCCAGGTGCGTCATGGACACCTTGACGGTCTCGTCCGCAGCCCCGAGGCCGTACTGGTGCACACGCATCCCGGGTACCTCTACTGCGACCTCGTCGAGCACCCCGAAGAACTCCGGACTGAGCTCGAAGGCGTCGATCGTGCAGCCGTAACGCGAGTAGACCTCGCGGCTCCACTTGCCCTCGAAGGCCCCGACATCGACCGCCAGGCTGTCCGCAGTCAGGTTGTCGAAGGTGTACATGATGCCCGGATTCTCGATCCGTGCGCCGATGAAGTCGTAGACCGTCTTGCGGTAGCGCCCGGCCTCCAGATATGCGATCGCCAACGGCTCGCGGTGGCGCTCCTTGCGACGCATCCACAACTGTCGGGGTTTGCTCAACGCGCGGTGCAGGTCGTACTCGGTGGGCCGTCGCAGACGGCGCGGAATCTCGGTCATGGCGTCCTCCCAGTCATCCGGCCAGCGTAGTGCCGCGATGGGGCGGCGCCGACCCACCGCGACGGCGATCCGTGCCCGGCCATCTACGGTGAGCACGTGGCCGCTCACATCCTCATCCTCGGTGATTCCCTTGCGTACCACGGTCCCGAGCGCGCCGAACTGCCGCACGATCCAAGGCTCTGGCCGCAGGTGATGACGGCCGCGTTGGCCGCCGCCGGCCGCGACGCGCAGGTGGATCTGGTGGCTCGGCTCGGCTGGACGGCCCGGGACGGCTGGTGGGCGCTGACCAAGGATCCGCGGTGCTGGGGCGAGGTGCTGCCACGGGCCGATGCGGTGGTGATAGGCCTCGGTGGCATGGACCACCTGCCGGCGGCCATCCCCACCTATCTGCGCGAGGGCATCCCTTACCTGCGCCCCGGCGGACTGCGGCGGCGGGTGCGCGCCGGCTACCGCGTGGCGGCCCCGCGGGTGGTGGCCCTCACCGGCGGACCCTGGCGTCAGCTGCCGCAAGCC
>JAUPKO010000375.1 GCA_030837395.1 Actinomycetota bacterium
CGATACCAACGCCAACAACAAACTTGACCCGGGCGAGGTGTGGCGGTACGAACACGACATCACCGCCGGTGTCGCGGGCACCTTCATGAACACCGCCACCGCGACGGCGCCGGGAGCAACCAACAACCCGGTGACGGCGAAGGCCGTCTACTCCACGGCGGGGCCGAGTATCAGCCTGACGAAGCAGACCAACGGCATAGACGCATCCGATCCAGGTTTGGAGTTGCTTGCCGACGATGTGGTCACGTGGAGCTATGAAGTGACCAATACCGGCAACGGCGACCTTGCCGGGTTGGTGCTGACGGACACTCCTGCCGGACCGGTCACCTGTCCCGAGACCACCCTCGTCGCAGGTGCCAGCATGACCTGCACCTTGTCCGGAACCTCGGTCGAGGGGCCCTACTCCAACACCGCGACCGTCACCGGCACCTACCCGCCCACGGGCGAGAAGGTGACCGATGATGCCGAGAATCACTACACCGGGCTGCAACCGGAGGTGAGCATCGTCAAAGCCATCAACGGCGCCGGGACTGCTGCCGCCGACGGCACACCTGACCGGGTGGAGTTGGCAGTCGGGCAGGACACTGAGATCACGTTCGAGGTCACGAATAGCGGTACTGCGGCACTGATCGACGTCGCGGTGGTCGACGAGCCGCTGACGGAGGGCGACGCGACGTTCGCCGTGTCATGTCCGGCTACCTCGCTGGCGCCCAAGGAGTCCATGACCTGCACCGCCACCGCGAGCGCGGCCGTGGGCACCCACGACGACCGCGCGACGGTCACCGCAACCGGCACCTTCACCGACGGCACCCCGTTGACCCGGGCCGACGGCACGGCGGCACCGGCGGTCACCGACACCTCGGAGGCCGGCTACGTCGCAACGGAGGCCACCCCGACACCGACGCCCACGCCCACGCCCACGCCGACACCCACCCCAACCCCGACGCCAACCCCAACCGAGCCCACGTCCCCGGCAAGTCCCGCGACTCCGGGACCTCCCGGGACCCCGGGCGACCCGGGCCAACCCGGCGACCCCGGCAACCCTGGTGAACCCGGCGACCCTGGGCAGGCGGGCAACCCCGGGCAGGCCGGCGAGGCCGGCCCGGGTGCGCCGGCGGCGGCCAGCGGCAAACTTGCCCAGACCGGCGCCAACCTGCTGGGTGTGCTCCTCGCTGCGGGTCTGCTGACGGCCGCGGGTATGGGCCTGGTGCGGCTCACCGGCCGACGCTGACCGTGGCCACCGTCGCAGCCGGGACTGCCCACAGCGGTCTCGGCTGCGACCTACTTGCTGGTGGCCCGCCGGTAGGTGCGCACCGACAACGGGATGAAGATCACCAACAACACCAACGTGCTGAGCACCGCGTAGAACTCCGGGTGGGTCATGGGGAACGAGTCACCCGGCAGCCCGGTCGGGTTACCGAACAGCCGCCGCGCCGACAACACCACCGCCGAGATCGGATTCCACTCGGCCACCACCTGCAGCCACCCCGGCATACCCTCGATGGGCACGAAGGCGTTGGACAGGAACGTCACCGGGAACAGCCACGCCAACCCGGCGGTGTTGGCCACCTCCGGACTCGGCATCCGCAAGCCGATCCACGCCCCCACCCAGATCATCGCGTACCCGAACAACAGCAGAATCCCATAGCCGGCCAGCGCCTCCGGCACCGACGAATGGATCCCCCACCCCACCAGCAACCCGGTCAAACTCAATACCACCAGCACCAGCACAGTCCGCAACAGATCCGCGAAACTGCGCCCGAGCAGCACCCCCGACGACGCCATGGGCAAGGACCGGAACCGATCGATGATGCCCTTGTGCATGTCCTCGCTGAGCCCGACCGTCACTCCGGCCGCCGCGAAGGCCACGGTTTGCCCGAAGACGCCGGGAATCAGGTACTCCCGATACGACCCGCCCCCCGGCACCGGAATCGCACCGCCGAACACGTAAGCGAACAGCAACACGAAGATCACCGGCTGCACTAGCGAGAAGAACAGCAACTCCGGCACCCGCGGGATTTGCAGCAGGTGCCGTTTGGTGACGATGAAGCCGTCGTGCAGCGCCCAGCCGTAAATGGGCCTGCTCTGGATCGCCACATCCGGCGTCGCGCGTCCGGTGGTCGAGCTCATGATTCATCGCCCTTCTCTTCGCCAGCGCCGTCGACTTGCGCGGAATGCCCGGTCAGCGACATGAATACGTCGTCCAGGCTGGGCCGACGCAGCACGATGTCCTCCACGTGCACCCCTGACTCGTCCAGTGCCCGCACCGCCTCCACCAACACCCGGGAGCCGCCCGAGACGGGAGCCTTCACCATGCGCTCGACCTGATCTATTCGCACCTCGCCGTCGCTGAGCGGCACGAGGGCTGCCTTGGTCTGCACCAGCGCGTCGGCCGCGACGACGACCTCCAGGCGGTCACCGCCGACATCCTGTTTGAGCTGCTCGGCGGTACCGTGCGCGATCACCAGACCATGATCGATGACCATGATGTCGTCGGCCAGCTGATCTGCTTCCTCAAGGTACTGGGTGGTGAGCAGCACGGTTGTCCCATCGCGCACCAGGTCCTGGATCACGCTCCACAACTCGAGCCGGGAGCGCGGGTCCAGGCCGGTGGTGGGCTCGTCCAGGAACAGGATCTGCGGGTGGGCCACCAGGCTGGCGGCGAGGTCGAGGCGCCGGCGCATGCCGCCGGAGTAGGTCTTGACAGGGCGGTCGGCGGCATCGGTCAGCCGGAAGCGCTCGAGCAACTCGTCGGCCCGTTGCTTCACGAACCCGGACTGCAGGTGGTAGAGCCCGCCCACCATCGCAATGTTCTCGCGACCGGTGAGGTACTCGTCGACGGCCGCGTACTGGCCGGTGAGGCCGATCGCCCGCCGTACCGCATTGGGTTTGCGCAGCACATCGTGGCCCGCCACCGTCGCGGTGCCTCGATCGGGCTTGAGCAGCGTGGCCAGGATTCGCACCGTCGTGGTCTTGCCGGCGCCATTGGGACCCAACAGGCCGAGCACTGTGCCCTCGGGTACCTCCAGATCGATCCCGTCGAGCGCCTTCACCGGACCGTAGTGCTTAACCAGCCCCTCGGCGCGTACCGCCGCCTCTGCTGCCACCTGCTGCTCCGATCCGTCGAGGGACCCCATCGCGGGCGACCCACCGCTGTCGCGGTGCCAGGAGTCTGCCAGACGCCGCAGCTACCGGCTTGACATCGGCCTGACCTAACGCTGACAGCAGAGTGCGCCGGGCGCGCGTACCGTGGTGTTCACCATCGCCGAGCAGGAGGCCACCATGTCGACCACGAGTGCCCCTCGACACCACCAGACCTACGACACCGAGGCCAGGCGTGCTCTGGCCCGCGAGTCGGTGAAGGCCCAGACGATCCGGCAACCGCGCGGCATCCCGCGTCCGGACGGTCCTACCGGCGCCAGCTTCATGATGCGGCAGTTCATCGGCGACGACTTCGGACCGAGCTACTTCGCCGATCTCGCCTTCCGCTACCCAAGAATCGCCCACATCGCCGTGCTCGGCCGCCACATCTACGTCATCAACGAGGCGGGCCTGATCGACCACGTGCACCGCGAGTACGCCCGCGACCTGCACAAGAGCCGTGCCCTGATGGAGGCCAAGGTGCTGCTCGGCAACGGCCTGCTCACCAATGAGGACGCCGATCACCTACGCCAGCGCCGACTGGTGCAGCCTGCCTTCCACCGCGATCGGATCCGCGAGTATGCCACCCGCATGGCGGCCGCAACCGCCGATCACGAGCCCACCTGGACCGACGGTCGGCAGATCGAGATGACCACCGACATGAGCGCCCTGACCTTGGACATTGTTGGTCGTACGCTGTTCGGGGCCGACCTGCGCGCCGACGCGGCAGACGTGGGCGCCGCCCTCAACGCCCTGCTCGAGGCTTTCCCGCGGATGATGTTGCCCGGGGGCAATCTGCTCGCGCGCATCCCCGGCACGTCGCTGCACGCCCTCGGCGACGAGTTGGACTCCCTGGACGACATGGTGCAGCGGATCATCGACGAGCACCGCACCGCCGGTGACACCGGCGATCTGCTCAGCATGCTGATCGCCGCCCAGGAGGACGGCCGCGGCATGGACGACGCGCAATTGCGCGACGAGGTGATGACCCTCGTGCTCGCCGGCCACGAGACAACGGCGATGAATCTGACCTGGACCTGGTACTTGCTCTCGCAGAACCCAGCCGCCGCCACCTGGCTGCGGGAGGAACTCACAGCAGTTCTCGGCGGCCGGGCACCTGGGTTCGAGGACCTCGCCGCCCTGCCCCGCACCAGGGCGGTCATCACCGAATCGATGCGCCTGTTCCCACCGGCGTGGATCATCGGCCGCATGGCCACCGCGGACATCGAGGTCGACGGGTGGGAGTTGCCCACCGGGTCGATGATCCTGACCTCGCAGTTCGCCATGCACCGAGACCCGCGCTACTGGACCGAGGCGTGGGCCTTCCGCCCGGAGCGCTGGCTCACCGACGAGGGCCAGTTCAGCGAGAAGGCACCGGGTCAACCCAAGGGCGCCTGGTTCCCGTTCGGCTACGGCAAACGCAAGTGTGTGGGCGATCAATTCGCCCTGACCGAGGCCACACTGGTGCTGGCCACCCTGGCCCAACGCTGGGCGCCGCAACTCGTGCCCGGCACCGAGGTCGTGCCCACCGGCGCGGTCACGCTGCGACCCGGCAACGGCATGCCGATGGTACTGCGGCGGGTGTGACGCACCGACACGAAGAATCGGCCGGAGCCCGCAGGGCGCC
>JAUPKO010000376.1 GCA_030837395.1 Actinomycetota bacterium
TGGCCGTGACGAGGGTGTGGATCTCGGTCGGGGTCATCCGGGTGGTGCCGCCGGCTTGGCGTAGGCGGTGCTCGGCTATGGCCCGTTGGGCGGTGACCTCGGCGGTCCAGCGGGCGATCAGGACCGGGTCGGTGCCAGCTTCGAGGGCGGCGCGGTAGCGGGCCAGGCGCTGGTCACACTCGGCGAGGCTGCGGCGAGCGGCCTCGCGTTCGATGTCGTGGGTGTGGTCGTCGTCGCTGGCGTCGGCAAGCCGGTGCAGGGTATCGGCCAGCCGGGCCGGGGCGAAGACCTGGGCCAGCCAGGTGTCGATCGGGTCGAGAACGACGGCCTCGCGAAGGTAGACGTTGCGAGGATGTTCGATCTTGTTGGCCAGGGCGTACTCGGCCGGGTAGCGGCAGCGGTAGTAGGACTGGGCGTTGACCCAGTGACCTTGCATCCGCCGGTTGCAGTGACCGCACCAGACCAGGCCCTTGAAGACGTAGTCGTGCCGGGAGGCGTTGTGGGTTGGCTCGCCTGCCCGGCCGGAGCCTCTGGGCTACCGCGGGTTGGGCTCCTTGGGCCCGGTCAGGTCATTGGCCGCACGGCGAGGGTGCACCTGGTGCGTCCGCCCACCACGGGGCCACGGCTGGTCCCGGCGTGGACGGGCGGCTCGTCGTGCCGGTGCGGTCCGGCGCGGTGGCGGCGTGCTGCCGCACGTGAGTGGGGTGGTCCGGCGGGTCAGTGCGGCTGGCCGCGGTGGAACACCTCGATGCGTCCGCAGGTCCCGGACTCCACCCGGCGTACCCGGTCGGTGCACCAGTCGCGTTTGATGGCGTGCACGTCGAGGTAGCTGTCGGGGATTCCGGCGGGGGCCAGGGCAGAGTTCCAGCCCAGCTCGGCCATCCGCTGGTGGGTGTAGGCCATCTCGTCGCTGAACGGCCCGATGTAGGCGGCGGTGAACCGGTCCGCGATGTCCTGCGGGCTGACCTCGGTGGTGGTGGCGCCTTCTGCGTGCAGCCAGTTGCCGACGGTGGCCGGTAACACGTGATGTTTCTCTGCGACCTGGTGCATGGCGCACAGGACGTCCAGGGCGAGCCGGTGCCGTTCCCGGCCGTATCTGCCGTATCCGGGTGCGGTGATGATCAGGGCCTGTTCCGGCGGGGTATGACAGGCACGGTGCACGGCGCGGCGGGCGTGGGCGAGGTCGGCGCCGATACGGATCCATCGGGTGTCGGTCGGCTCGGTCGACGGTGCCACCCGCAGCGCCCCGACCCGCTGCTCCTCGTCTTCGGTGGCTGCGTCCCCGTCGCGGCCGTTCATCGCCGCGCGCCGGTCGGCCAGATCGGCGAGGGTGTACCTGTGCAGGTCGCGCAGGGCCTGCACGGCGGCGTGCTGGTGCTTGGTCTGGTTGGCCGACAGGGGTAGTCGGGTAGTTCGACGTGGGCCGCAGCTGTGAGCACGGCGATGACGAGGCCGTCGGAGAAGACCAGGTATTCGGGGCTGGCCGGTGTGGTGTTGCCCGCACGGCGGCCGTCGATGGCGGCCTGTAGCCGGTCGCGCCAGGGTTGCGGGGTCGCCGCGAGTCCCTGAGGGGGCATGCCGTAGTCGATGTAGCGCAAGTGGACCCCGCGCAGGCGGCCGGCGTCGGTGGTGTGCAGGCCGCGCATTTCTCGCAGGGCTTCGGTGATGGTGTTCCTCACGGTTCCCGGTTCCTTTCGCGTGTGGATGGTCGACGAGCACGCGCGCCGTCGTCGGCCGGGGGGCGGGTCGCCGGTCGTGGTCCCCGAGGTCACGGACCCGGGCGAGGTAGAGCTGATCGCCCGGCCGCAGGTCGTCGGGGTCGACGCCGGCGTACCCGTTGATCCGGCACGGCTCGGCCGGACCGGCGTTCACCAGAGGTTGCAGGTCGGCGTCGAACCCGCCGGCCCTGGCACTGGCCCGGTGCCTGTGTTGCGGAACCCTGGCGTTCACAGCGGTTCCCCGCGCCGGGATGGACCGGTGACGTGCGTGCCGAGCAGTTGGGTGAGGTGGCGCAGGGCCAGTTGCTGGATGCGGCGCACGGTCGGCGGCGAGCAGCCCACCTGGGCGGTGGTCACCCTGGGGAGCCCGTCGAGCAGGCGCAGTTGCAGGGTGAGGCGTTCGCGGGGGTCCAGGCCTGCGAGGGCCTGGGCGATGCGGGGATCGGTCACGGCCCCGGGCGATCGGGGGGCGGAGGAATGGTCGCGCTGCTGGGTCCGTTGGTGATCACGGGTGGTCCACGCGGCCCGCAGGTAGCGACGCCGGGCCCACTCGTGGCGGGTACACACCTTCGCCGCGAGCTGGAGGAACCAACCGTGCAGGTCGGCGTGGCCGGCGTACTCCTTGGGAAAGTCGATATCTTCTCCCCCGACGGCCAGGAGCTGCAGGGTCCGCGGGTGCGTGGGCGAACGGCGTCCAACGGCGAGCATGCGCAGCCCGGGTGCCGCGGCCAGGATCCGGAGGTTGTCCCGGAAGGCAGCCAGGGGCGTCGACGGTGTGGTCAGGCGGACGGGGTTGCACCGGTGACCTCCGCAGCATGGACCCCGACGGGATCGTGCGGATTCACGGCAGGTCCCGTGACGTCATCATTCGCGGCGGCGAGAACATCTATCCGCGGGAGGTCGAGGAGGTCCTGTCCAGCCATCCTTCCATCGCTGAGGCAGCGGTGATCGGCAACCCAGACGAACGGTGAGGAGAAACAGTCGCCGCGTTTGTCCAGTTCCTGCCGGGACGCACCCCGACCGCCGAAGAGCTGGACGAGCGCTGCCGGCAACGGCTGGCCGCCCACAAGGTCCCGCGTACCTGGAGGTTCACCGCCGCCATGCCGCTGACGGCGTCCGGCAAGGTGCAGAAGTACGTCCTCAAGGCACAGTTGGCCACACCCGTAGCGGCTCGGGCTGACGGCCGCCGAGCCCAGCGAG
>JAUPKO010000377.1 GCA_030837395.1 Actinomycetota bacterium
CAGCCCAACCCAGGTGCGGGCCTGCTGCACCGGCACCGCGAGCAGTGCCGGGGCCAGGCGTTCACGGACAGCCTGCCGTGCCTGCGCCACCTCGTCGGTGGTCGGCGGGTCGGAGTGCAGGGCGCGTTCGGTCATCCGGACACATCCGATATCGGCGGAATGGGCCGCCCGCACCCCGTTGCTGTCGCCCACAACCACCTCGGTAGAGCCACCACCGAGGTCGACCACCACGAAAGGCCCTGCCGCCGAGTCGAAATCACCGACCGCACCGGCGAACGACAGGGCGGCCTCCTCGGTTCCGGTGATGACCTCGGCGACCGCCCCGGGAACCACCGATCCCAGCACCGCCGCCGCCATCGCGAAGAATTCGTCCCGGTTGGAGGCATCCCGGGTCGCCGAGGTGGCGACCATCCGCACCCTGCCGACGTTCAAATCCCGCAACATCTCCGCGTAATCCCGCAGCGCGGCTTCGGTACGGGCCAGCGCATCAGAGGCGAACCGCCCGGTGGCGTCGACACCCTGCCCAAGGCGGACGATGCGCATCTCGCGATGCAGATCGCGCAGCCCGGTGTCATCCCGGTCGGCGATCAGCAACCGAATCGAGTTGGTACCGCAGTCGATCGCCGCCACCCGGCCCGATTCGCCGACCGCGCTCACCTCCAGACCTCCGCCACCAGGATCCCGGCCATCGCCGGATCGTCGGCCAGCATCGCCAGCGCCTCATCGCCGAACGGGTTGACACCGCGGCCCTTGGCCAGCGAGTGAGCCAGCAACACGTGCAGGCATTTCACCCGGTCCGGCATACCGCCACCGGAGAAGGTCGTCCCCAGCGACTCCACCGCGTCCCGCTCGGCCAGATAGGAGTCGTGCGCGCGTCGATAGGCAGCCGCCAGATCGGGATCGTCGGCGAGCCGGGCCGTCATCGAACGCATCACCCCGTCGGACTCCAGGCGGCTCGCCGCGGCGGTCAACCCCGGATGGGTCAGGTAGTAGAGCGTGGGAAACGGGGTTCCGTCGGGCAGTCGCGGAGCGGTCTTGACCACCGCCGGCTCACCATTGGGGCAGCGATAGGCGATCTCCAGCACCCCACGCGGTTCCCGGCCGAGTTGGCGGGCCACCGCCGCGAGGTCCGCGGCGTCAACCACCGGACGCGGGCGCCGGGGTCGGCGCGTTCGGTTCAGAGCCTGGCGGCCCCGGTGGCGGGCCCTGATCGGGCACCGCAGGCGCGGGCGGCGGGCCGTGCGGGGTGTCGGCGATGGTGTGCCACAACGCCGAGTACCACGGATCGGCGTCCGGCGCGGCACCCGTCGCCCCATCGGCTACCTGGGCCTGTGGGCGGTCGGCGACACCGGGCGGGAGCTGCACCTGATACGGGATGTCACCAGGTTTGACGAACCCCAGCCGCTCCCGTGCCTGCGCCGCGATATAGACCGGATCGGCGAGTTTGACCTTCTGGCCTTCCAATTCGGCGATCTGGGCGCGCAGTGCGCTCTCACTGGCGGCCAACTGCTTCATCTCGGTGCGCTGCGCGAAATACGTCCGCACCGGCCCGGCGATGGTCAGCGTCAGCACGCAGACCACCGCGGCCAGAATCGCCGCCCGACGAGCGGTGAACCCCAGCCGCTGCTCGCTCTGCCGCTGCACCGAGTCGGTGATCGCCTGCCGGATCGGCTCGGTGATACCGCGACCGACGGACTCGGCACGGGCGCGCAGCCCGGTCGGCCGGGTTTCCCGGGCGGCGATCCGGGTCGGACGGGCACGGGTACGACCCGACGCCCCCGGCCGGGAGGCCGGGGCACGCCGTTTGGGTTCGGACCGCTTACCGTCAGCCAAGGGGCGTCTACTCCGGAACGACGAAGCGCGGGAAGGCGAGATCCCCGGCGTAACGGGCGGCGTCGCCCAACGTCTCTTCGATACGCAACAGCTGGTTGTACTTCGCCACCCGCTCGCTGCGCGCCGGTGCGCCCGTCTTGATCTGGCCGCTACCCACCGCGACCGCGAGGTCGGCGATGGTGGTGTCCTCGGTCTCCCCGCTGCGGTGGCTCATCATGGTGCGGTAGCCGCTGTTGTGCGCCAGCGTCACCGCGTCGAGGGTTTCGGTGAGCGTGCCGATCTGATTCACCTTGACCAGCAGCGCATTCGCCGCACCGCGCTCGATACCGTCCTCGAGACGCTCGGGGTTGGTGACGAACAGATCGTCACCAACGATCTGCACCCGCTCGCCGATAGCGGTGGTCAGCTCGACCCAGCCGTCCCAGTCGTCCTCGCTGAGCGGGTCCTCGATCGAGACGAGCGGGTAGGCGTCGAGCAGACTGCCGTAGAACTCGCCCAGCTGCGCCGCCGTGCGGACCTCCTTCTCGAAGGCGTAACCCGTTCCCGCGGTGTAGAACTCGGTGGCCGCCACATCAAGGGCGAGGGCGATCTCGGCACCGGGTTTGAAACCGGCCGACTCGATCGCCGAACAGATCAGATCCAGGGCGGCGCGAGTGCCGGCGACATCCGGGGCGAAACCGCCCTCATCCCCGAGGCCGGTGGACAGGCCCTGCTTCTTCAGGACCGCCTTGAGCGCGTGGTAAACCTCGGCACCCCAGCGCAGTGCCTCGGAGAAGCTGGGCGCCCCGATCGGAGCCACCATGAACTCCTGGACGTCGACTCCGGTGTCGGCATGCGCGCCGCCGTTGAGGATGTTCATCATCGGCACCGGCAGGATGTGCGCGTTGGGCCC
>JAUPKO010000037.1 GCA_030837395.1 Actinomycetota bacterium
GAAGGTGTCCGACACCCACAGGGTGCCGTACGCGTCCGCGCTGACGGCAGCTCCGGGCTGCCGGCCGAACGCCCACGACTGGTAGCGCGCCATCCACGCGAGCGCCTGCGCCTGGGTGCGCCGGCGGGTGGCGGTGACCGTGGTCAGGGCCCCAGTCAGCGACCCGGCCGGTTGATCGCCGGCAGGGGCGCACGAGGTCGCCGGCAACGGTCGGGGAGCACCGTCGCGGCCCTCGCCGATCGCGCCGTTCAACCGGCCGGTGGTGGGATCTTGCAGGTAGCGGCCCATCGCGCGTCCTCCCGTGTCAGCGAGGACCTAGCCGGTCAGCTCAGTGCTGGACTGTTCACGGCGTCGTGCAGCGATCCGCCAAGTTGGCTCAGGGCCGGGCCCAGGACCGGAAGCCGGTCCACCGTCGGCACATGCCCGGTGAGGAGCCCCGTCACATCGACCCCGTACAGAGCCGCGATCGCCAGCGCCACGCACGCAGCGACGAGGGGGACGACAACCATCGGCAGCAGTCGCATCGCGCGCCTCCCGGGGTTCACGCCAGGACCGGTGTCCTGACATGGCCCCTATCGGACCCCTCGAAGCGTGAACACTTGGTTCTGTCTGGAGGTGGTGACGGCGTTGGCCCGGGTCAGCGGTTCTGCAGCTCCAGGCCTGCGGCGTTGAGCATTCCGGTCACGAGGGCGCGATCGGCGACGGGCAAGGCGAGGACGGCGGTGTGCACCTTGTCGGTCCAGGAAGCGACCCGGTCACCTGCGGCCTGCGTCAGCAGCTCCTCCCCGGCCGCCTCAGCGTCCGCGGCGGATTCGGGCAGCGGCAGGTCCCGCAGCAGTTGGCTGCTCGCGGGCCCCTGCCTGATCGCCTGCACCCACGTGGTCTCACCACTGGACCGCCAGGCGGCGGCGATGGCGTCCTGAAGCCCCAGGAGGCGCTGCGCCTGCTCAGGGACCGGAACGGACCCCAGGGCCTGCAGCGCAGTGCGTACGTCAGCCGGCCAGGTGACCACCGGGTCGCTGACCGCGAGCAACTGCGACGTGACGGCGCCGCGCACCTGCTGCTCGTTGGCGCCGGCGGCCAGCAGCTTCAGGGCCACTGCGGCCACGTGCACGGCCGCCACTTGACGCGGCGTGGCTGTGCGGTCGGTGAACGGCCAGTCCACGCCGACGGTGCGGGCCAGCAGCGACGCGTTCAGCGAACGCGCAGGCGTCGTGGACACCCACGCGGACTGCCGCGGCCCTGTCTTGCGGTACCGGAACACCAGCACCTGGCCCGAACGCCAAGCCACGAGCCATTCGCGCACCTCATCCCGGGCCGCGTTCGGGCTGGTGCCGCCGTCTGCCGGCGCCATGAACGCTTCCTGACGCAGTACCACGGCTGCGGCATCCGGCCGGGCCACCTGCGCCCACAGGCCCTCCCCGCGGGCAGCGTTCAGCTTCCCGAGCGTGACCCAGCCCATGGGCGCCCCAGGGATGTCGCCGGCGCCGACCGCTGCTGCGGCCTCGTCCACGGTCAGGCCGTCGTCAGCCAGCTGCGCGGTCATCGTCGTCGCGCCGGTGATCATCCAGGCGACTGCGGGCCGGTCCCAGCCCTCCTGGTCGGCGTCCGCGTTCATGCCGTCGATCGCCTGCTGCCACAACGGCAGGCCATGCTCGTCTGGTACGACCAGTCCGAACGCGTCGAAGGTCATCGGACTGACGGGGTCGACGTCGAAGTCCAGGTGTGCGAGCTCATCCACGTTCGGGTTCCTTTCGTTGGCCCGCAGCCTAGTCGACGGGCCTGACCTCGATCCGGAGTCGCCGGTCAGGTGAACGGCTACACCAGTCGGGCGACGGCGGCGAGCTCGTCCAGGGTGCCGGTGAAGTCCTCGAGCATGATCTGCCGCGCGGTCGCGGCCTGCTCGGGCGTCAGGTCGGCGAGGGCCTGATCGACGGCGGGCCGGCCGCCGAACGCGACGACGGCAGTGACCTCGTCACGGTCGTACAGCAGGACGGTGTCACGGCCGCGGGCGTCCACGGCCCAGATCTGGCGGGGGTCGCTGCCGTGTCGCCCGTGCCGGTCGGTGAACAGGCGGGTGCCGCGGCGGGTGTTGCGCGGCGGCATGAACAGCAGGTCGTCGTTGGTGGACACCGCGAGCCGGCCGATGGTTCCCGGTCCGGGCCCGTCAACGATGCGGACCCGGCCGTTCGGACCGTCGGGGTGGGCGGCGCGCAGGTCCCCGACCCCGTCCGCGGTCAGGGTGCGGGTGCGGGTGGCGGCCTCCTTCGCGCGAGCACGCGTCTGGTCGTAGGCGTCCTGGCAGGTCTGGCACAGCTGGCAGCGGTACATGGCGACGTTCCCGCACGGGTTGCGGCATGGCTGGTTCCACGCGGCCTTGTCGGCCTCCCACCGGGCGTGCGAGGCCTCCTGCTCGGCGGCGTGCTTCGCGGCACGTGCCGCGTCACGGGCGTGCTCACGCAGCCGGGCCTGCTCGCGGGCCTGGTCCAGGTTCAGGTGCTCGCGCAGTGCGACCGCGTGCGCTGCGGAGGCGGCAAGCCGGTAGTGGGCGGTCATCCCGAAGTGGTCGACGGTCCAGCCGGCGCCATCCGCGTCGAGGGTGACCTGCTTGCCGGTGGCGATGATCCTCGAGCGGGTCTGGCCGTCACGCCACGGGGCGTCCACCGCGACCAGCAGCTCGCTGGAGGACTTGTCGTGGACGCTGTAGACCGATCCGACGAGCTCGGCACGGTCGGAATCGACACACACGACCGCATCCCCGGGGGACGCGTCACGCAGCAGGGCCGTCTTGGAGGCCGCGGGGCGCACCGTCCACTGGTCGATGCCGCCCCCGCACAGCCCGCACCGCTCGTCGGTGTTGGTGGTGGTGCGCTGGCAGCGGTCACCGTCGACCGTGTACCCGGTGCAGGGGACCGCTGGCCGGGTGAGCTGGGCGAGGGCGCCGGTCAGGGACGCGGCGGTGGTCGATGTAGGCGCGACCGGCGTCGGCATGGCACGGGCCGCGACCGGGGCGGCCGCGGGCACGGTGCCGTACTGGCCGTTGTCGCGGCGGGGCTGAACACTCATCGGGGCCTCCTGGGGCGTGGTACTGGTGGCCTATCCCGAACGGCCGCCGTCGGGTGTGGTGCATTCGGGGCCGCGTGCGAGGCCGGCGGTCAGATACGCGTCAACTTCGAAGCGGACGTCCCGCACCGTCATGCAGGTGGTCGCGGGGCCCGTGATCGTCACGGTCGGAACCTGGACGCAGTCGGAGGCGGCCCCTGCGGTGCCGGGCACGCATGCGCTACCTGTCTCGACGAAAGAGCCAGTCCGCCATGTAGCGAGCCACTCGGCGGCGCCGCCTGGAGCATCGTCGGCGTCGGCCGTGGAGTCGACGGGGGCCTCCACGGGTGCCTCGTCAGCCGCGGCCGGGCTCGTGACGACGCCAGCCGTCACCGCCGTGACAGCGAGAGCGAGGGAGACCAGGAGCGCCGGCCAGCGGCGACGGGGGGCGCTCATCGTCATGCCCTACCTACGAATGAGATGGCAACGCCGGACGAGAACGTGGCGCCCTTCAGCTTCGACGGCACGGACAAGGTGGCGGCACTCCGCTTGGGGACACCCACGATGGTCGCCGGGCGATACCCGCCTACGCCCGTCACGAGTCCGAGCCCTTCGGAAGCCTCGTAGGTCCCTGACGCGGTTCGCGTCCAGCAAACGCCGGTGAAGCGGACGCGGACGAGCGTCGTCGCCTTCGCAGGCTGCTTACGCGGCAGGGTCGCGCGCGTGACGACACACGGGGCGGCCGTGTCATCAGCGAGGACGGTCGCCAGGTCCTGAGCTGCTGCCGGGTCGCCCGGCCGGACCAGGATGCTCTGGCCCGTGCTGTAGTTGGTGACCATCATGGCGCGCGACTGCGAGCCGCCGAGGTAGACAGGATCCGCCGCTGCCGGACCCCAGGCGCCCGTGCCGGCAGCAAGCCAGGCAGCAAGGTGCTCCGAGGCGGCAGGCACGGGAAGGAGCACACCCACGGTGACCGGCGTCCCCGCGCACGATGTCGGAGGAACAGCAGCGGCAACGCCGCTCAGATCCATCCGGAACAGGATGCTTGAGAGCAGCTGGCACGAGTCGTAGGTCGCGGAGACCGACAGGACGGTCTCCGGTCGGGCGCACTCGAGGTCCACGCAGCCCGGACCGACGTAGGCGATGCGCGCCGGCTGCCAAAGCGACACCTCAGCCGGAGTCAAAGCCCCAGCCTGCACCGGAGGCGCAGTGAGCGCGGAACCGACGAGGACGGGCGGCGGAATCTTCTGCGACGCGGTCGCGGCCGGTGCTGACACGAGCAGTGTCGTCGCCGTCACGAGTGAGAGCGCGAGACTGCCGACCAGC
>JAUPKO010000378.1 GCA_030837395.1 Actinomycetota bacterium
ATCATGGATTTTCGCAGCACCTTCACCCAGCCCGACGGCACCGATGCCGAGGTCGTGGTGCTGCACCGGACCAGGCGGTTCGGCCCCGGCATCCGGGCCGTCGCGGACCGCTGGATCGATCCGGTCCCGCTCGGTGCCCTGCCCGCCGCGGTGCAACGTAGCCACCGGCGGCCGCAGTGCGAAGGCGAGCCGGGCACGGTCGAGGTCATCCGTGCCAGCAGTGAGGCCGAGCAGGCTGCCATGATCGCGGACCTCCTGCGGCGGGCCCATGCGGCCCAGGAGGCGCCGCTGGCGTGGTCGGACATGGCGGTGCTGGTGCGCTCGGGAGTCGCGGACCTGCCGCGGCTGCAGCGGGCCTTGCTGCAGGCCGGTGTGCCGGTCGAGGTGCCCGCCGGTGATACCCCGTTGGGTCACGAGCCGGCACTGGCCCCGCTGATCACCGGCTTACGGTTGGTCGACACTCCGGGGTCGCTTGATCTGGCCGAACTCGAAGCCTTCCTGTGCTCGCCGTTGGTGGGCATGACGGCATTGGCCCTGCGCCGCATGATGCGCGCGATGCGCGCCGAGGAGCGGGTAGCGGCCCAGGCTCAGGGGCGTCCGCCGCTGCCGTCGGCGCAACTGCTGGCCCGCTGCTTCGACTCCGAGGCGGTGCTGCCCACGGGGTTGGGGCCGGAGGCCGGCGCTCAGTTCGAGGCGGTGCTGCGCACGGTCGACCGGATGCGGGACGCCGCTGGGCAGGGTCTACAGCAACAGTTGTGGATCCTGTGGTGCCACGGCGGCACCGACGCCGACGGCGGGCGCTGGGCTCAGGCGTTGCGGGCCCGGGCCCTGCGCGGCGGGCCGGGCGCCAACAGCGCCGACACTGTGCTCGATGCTGTCGTCGAGTTGTTCCGGCTCGCCGGGCGGATGCCGCGCGGCACCGGCAGCACGGTATTCGTCGACACCCTCACCCGCCAGCGCATCCCGGCGGCACGGCCGGAGGACGCCGGGTTCACCCGTGACAGCGTGCGCTTGTTGACGGTGCACCGGGCTAAGGGTGCCCAGTGGCCGCTGGTGGTGCTGGTGGGGTTGCAACAGGACGCCTGGCCAGATGCGCGCGGCCCGGTCTCGGTGCTCGCTGCCGAACGGATCGGGGCCGGCGGCGTGGTCCCGCCACGCACCCGGCGGGAGTTGGCCGACGACGAGCGACGCCTGGCCTTCGTGGCGGCCACCCGGGCGCAGCGGCGGCTGGTCATCACGGCCGTGGATTCCGACGTCACCGACACGGCGCCGTCGGTGTTGTTCGCGGAGGCGGTCGACGTTGTGGGTGCCCCGCAGCACCCGGCGCAGCGGTTGCCGGCGGCCGCGGGGCCGCGGGATCGCCTCACCACGGCGTCTGTGGTCGCGTCGTTGCGCACCGTCCTGGGTGATGACCAGCGGTCCGAGCAGGTGCGGGCGGCAGCCGCAGCCCGTCTCGTGGCTCTGGCTCAACCTGAACCGGGCCTGCCGGTGCTGGCCCGGCAGGCGGACCCCGCCCGCTGGTGGGGGCTGGCCGAGCCCACCTCCGCCGAGCAACCCCTCACTCCGCCAGGAGGGCCGGTGTCGCTGTCGGCGACGGCCGTGTCTGGCATCAACGAATGCCCGGCTCGGTGGTTCCTGCAACGCCGGGCGGAGGCGTCCTCACCCCGCCCTGCGGCGGCGGGCTACGGCAGCCTGATCCACGCTGCGATCGCAGCGGTGGTGTCCGGCGACCTCGCCTGCGAGGTCGACGTACTCTCGACCGCCATCAAACCCGCCTTCGACGAGTTGCCCTTCGGCTCGCCGTGGGAGGCCCAGCGGCAATGGCGACGCGCGCAGGAGGACCTCGCCAGATTCGTCAGGTGGCACGACGAGTCGCCCTATCCGATGGTCGCCGGAGAGGTCCCGTTCGACGTCACCGTGACCCCGACCACGCCCGACCAGCCGATGAACGAGGTTCGCCTCACCGGCTCGGTGGATCTCGTCCAAGCCGACGCGGCGGGATCGCGGGTGGTCGACTTCAAGACTGGCAGCCAAGTCCCCTCGGTGCGGGAGACGGCCGAGAACACCCAACTCGGCGTCTACCAACTCGCGTTGCAGCAGTCCGATCCGCCCGCCGCCACCACCGGGGGAAGTCTGGTGTTCCTGGCCAAAGGCGTTGGGAAGGGCCACGGCCTGCCCACCGAACGCGTACAGGGGCCGCTTGATGAGGGGGAGTGGCTGGCAGATCAACTAGCCCGCGCGGCCGCTACCGTCGTCGGTGAACGCATCGTTGCTCGGCCGGGCAAGGCGTGCCGGCACTGCGCCTTCCGATCGATCTGCCCGGCCTGGTCGGATCTGGAGTGGATCGAATGACGGCCACCCCTGCGCCCGCAATCGATCCGGAGGTGGCCGAGCGCCTCATGCGGGCCCTTGGCCTGCAACTGACCGCGGAGCAGCGCCAGGTGGTGTTCGGCGCACCGGACGGTCCGGCGGTGGTGATCGCCGGAGCGGGGTCGGGTAAGACCGCCGTCATGGCTGCTCGGATCGCCGTCCTGGTGGCCACCGGTACGGTCCCCGGTGAGGCCATCCTGGGTTTGACCTTCACCCGCAAGGCCGCGGCCGAACTCGCCGAGCGCGTTGATGTGCTGTTGCGCGCCGCCCGTCGCGCCCGGGTGATCGATCCTATGGGCGGCGAACCGGAGATCTCGACCTACCACTCCTTCGCCCAACGGTTCGTTCGCGAACACGGGATCTGGGTGGGCATCGATCCGGACCTCCGGGTGGAATCCGACTTCGCGCTGCTGCCGTTGGCCTATCGGGTGGCGGCCCGCTCGGGGGCGCTCAACGACGCCGACCATGACTTCACGCTGCCGACTGCCGTCACGGCCATGCGGACCCTAGACGCGGCCCTGGCCGAGCATGTGGTCGACACTCAACGGCTGCGCGAGCACGAAGCCACGCGCCAGCAGGCCATGGCTACGGCCAGGGACAACGACCAGATCCGGAGATTGCTCGCCGCGTCCCGATCACGGGTGGTGGCCAGCCACCTGGTCGACGACTGGCGGCGGGCCAAGTCCGACGCCGGGGTGATGGACTACGCCGACATGATGCGGCTGGCGCACCTCACCGCCAGCGGCAGCGACGAGGCCGTGCAGCGGTGTCGGGTGGCCTACCGGGCCGTGCTGCTCGACGAGTACCAGGACACCTCGGTGGTGCAGCGAAAGTTGCTGCAGCAACTCTTCGGTGATGGTCACCGACTGTTGGCGGTGGGTGATCCGAAGCAGTCCATCTACGCCTTCCGCGGGGCCGCGGCCGCCAGCATGCAAGCCTTCATCCACCACTTCCCGGCCGCTGATGGCAGCCCCGCCCCGGTGTATGCGCTCACGGCCAACTTCAGGTCGGGGGCAACAATCGTCGAGGTGGCAAACGCAGCGGCGGCTACGCAGAGGGCTGCCCGAACAGGGTCACCGGGCAGCCTGCTGCGGGTGGGCCGCACGGACCTGCAGGACACAGTGGAGGTCCACACCTTCCGTGCGGCTGCAGACGAGTCGCGCTTCGTGGTCGCACAGGTCGCCAAGGAGGTGGCGCAGGGCCGCAGCCCGGAGGAGGTCATCGTGCTCGCGCGATCCAATTCCGACGTGGCCACCTATGCCGGGGCCTTGGCTGCGGCGGGCATCCCGGTCACCTCCTCAGATCAAGCGGGCCTGTTCGAACTCCCCGAGGTCGCCGACGTGCTGGCGGTGCTCGCGGTTGTGGTGGACCCCAGTGCGAATGCGGAACTGATGCGACTGTTGACCGGGCCGCGGTGGGCGATCGGCCTGCGTGACCTCGCGCTGCTCGGGGCCCGGGCCCGGCAACTTGCGGGTCCGCCGTGGCGTGCCGCGGACGATGCCGAGGTGCCCGAGCAGCTCGCGGCGGCCACCGCCGGGTCCGATCCGGTCGAGTTGCCCAGCCTCGCCGATGCCCTCGCCGACCCCGGCGACGCGGCGTTCTCGGGGGCGGCGCTGCAACGCTTCGATCGGTTGCACGCCGAGTTGGACTCCTTGGCCAGGCATGCGGGCGAGCCGGTACCGGACCTGATCGGGCGGATCCTGCGAGTCACCGGAATGGACACCGAATTGCTGCTGGGCGACGGTGCAGTAAGCCGCCTGGCGGCGGTCGAGGCGCTGCTCTCGGTGGCAGGGCAGTTCCAGGTGGGCGATCCCGCCGCGGGCGCCGCCGGCTTCCTGCGGGCGGTTCGGCTCGCGGGGCAGGCCGACGCCGACCCCGGTTTCGACCCGCCGCTGCCGGCCGGCTGCGTCCGGGTGATGACGGTGCACAAGGCCAAGGGGCTGCAGGCCGAAGTCGTGCTGCTGCCCGGCTTCACCGAAGCCGCTTACGACAAAGTCGCATTGAAGGATCACTGGACCACGACGCCCGGCAGCTTGCCTGATGACCTGCGCGGAGACCTGCCGGGGCCGGCGGGATCGGTGGCTGCTCCAGCCACCAGCGCCGAGGTCGCGCAACTGCGCGAATTGGCCTCGCGGGAGGCTGCGGCTGAATCCGAACGGCTCGTGTACGTGGCCCTCACCAGGGCGCGCTCGCGTCTCATCGTCTCGAGTCACTGGTGGCAGCCTGGGCGGGTTCGGGTCAAGGCGCCGTCCCAACATCTGCTGGACCTCACGGCGATGCCTGCCGTCGCCGTCGGCGACTGGTATGAGCCCGCCGAGGGGGCGAGCAAT
>JAUPKO010000379.1 GCA_030837395.1 Actinomycetota bacterium
GCAAGGTCATCCGGCGACACGGTCGCGTGATGGTGATCTGCGAGAACCCCCGTCACAAGCAACGGCAGGGCTAACCCAGCCACAGCCGTAACCACGCGTTGCCCGACCCCCGCGCTGCTGGCCATGCAGCTGCGGGACGCCACCCCCGGCTCGGAGGCCGGGGACCCACCAGGGCGGTGGGACCGGTAACGCACCCCACACCTCCGATTGAAAACAGACAAGGAGCTCAGCCGCCCTATGGCACGACTCGTCGGAGTCGACCTCCCGCGTGACAAGCGTCTCGAGGTTGCACTCACTTACATCTACGGCATCGGCCGTACCCGCGCCCTCGAGGCCCTCGCCGCCACCGGCGTCGACGGATCGCAGCGCGTCCGGGACATCAGCGAAGCGGATGTGATTGCGCTGCGCGACTACATCGACGTGAACTTCAAGGTCGAAGGGGACCTGCGCCGCGAGGTTGCCGCCGACATTCGCCGCAAGGTCGAGATCGGGTGTTACCAGGGCATTCGGCACCGCCGCGGTCTTCCCGTGCACGGCCAGCGCACCCACACCAACGCCCGCACCCGCAAGGGTCCGCGCAAGACCGTGGCCGGCAAGAAGAAGGCCGGCAAGTAGCGCCAGGCCTCCACCCGCACAATTCGACGACTCGAGACGTAATCCTCAAGACTTTGGAGTTCACAGACAGTTATGCCCCCTAAGAGCACCGGCGCCCGCAAAGTGCGGCGCAAGGAGAAGAAGAACATCGCCCACGGGCACGCCCACATCAAGAGCACCTTCAACAACACGATCGTGTCGATCACGGATCCCAGCGGTGCCGTGATCGCGTGGTCATCGTCGGGCCAGGTCGGCTTCAAGGGTTCGCGCAAGTCGACCCCATTCGCCGCCCAACTCGCCGCCGAGGCCGCGGCCCGTCGCGCGATGGAGCACGGCATGCGCAAGGTGGATGTGTTCGTCAAGGGACCTGGCTCCGGCCGGGAGACCGCGATCCGTTCGTTGCAGGCCGCAGGCCTCGAAGTCGGTGCCATCACCGACGTGACCCCCGTTCCGTTCAACGGCTGCCGCCCGCCCAAGCGGCGCCGCGTCTGAGGCTGAGGAGTCAACCATGGCGCGTTATACCGGCCCGGACTGCAAGCGATGCCGTCGGGAGAAGACCAAGCTGTTCCTCAAGGGGTCCAAGTGCCTCTCGCCCAAGTGCCCGCTGGAGAAGCGGCCCTACCCTCCGGGCCAGCACGGCAATGCCCGGGTGAAGGAGAGCGAGTACCTGCTGCAGATGCGTGAGAAGCAGAAGGCCGCCCGCATCTACGGCGTCCTCGAGCGGCAGTTCCGCCGCTACTACGAGGAGGCCAACCGCAAGCAGGGCAAGACCGGCGACAACCTGCTGATCATCCTCGAGAGCCGTCTCGACAACGTCATCTACCGGGCCGGGTTCGCCAAGAGCCGCGACGCCGCCCGGCAGACGGTCCGGCACGGCCACATCACGGTGAACGGTCGCAAGGTGGACATCCCCTCGTACCGCGTGCAGCCCAAGGACATCGTCGAGGTCCGCCCTGCGGCGCGCACCCACCCGCCGTTCCTGGTCGCCGAGGCCGAGGCGGCCGAGCACACCTCGCCCGGCTGGATCGAGGTCATCCCCGGCCAGATGCGCGTGCTCGTGCACTCGCTGCCCACCCGCGAGCAGATCGACACGCTCGTGGCAGAACAGCTCATCGTCGAGCTCTACTCCAAGTAACCACCCCTCGCCCCGGCGTCAAATAGCGGTCGCCGCAGGAAGGAACCACCAGTGCTCATCGCACAACGTCCCACGCTCGAAGAAGAGGTTCTCACCGAATACCGGTCCCGGTTCGTGCTCGAACCGCTGGAACCCGGCTTCGGCTACACCCTCGGCAACTCGCTGCGGCGCACGCTGCTGTCGTCCATCCCGGGCGCGGCCGTGACCAGCATCAGCATCGAAGGTGTGCAGCACGAGTTCTCCACCATCGAAGGTGTGGTGGAGGACGTCACCGAGATCGTCCTGAACGTCAAGGGCATCGTGGTGTCCAGCGAGCTCGATGAGCCGGCCACCATGTACCTGCGCCATCAGGGCACCGGTGAGGTCACCGCCGCCGACATCCAGCCACCGGCGGGGGTTGAGATTCACAACCCCGACCTGCACATCGCCACCGTGAACGACCGCGGACGGCTCGAGATGGAACTGGTCGTCGAGCGCGGCCGCGGCTACGTGCCCGCCACCTTGAACGCACAGGAGGGGGCGCCGATCGGGCGCATCCCGGTCGACTCGATCTACTCACCGGTTCTCAAGGTGACCTACAAGGTCGAGGCCACTCGCGTCGAGCAGCGCACCGACTTCGACCGCCTCGTGATCGACGTGCAGACCAAGTCGTGCATGGCCCCCAAGGACGCCATCGCGTCGGCCGGCAAGACGCTGGTCGAACTGTTCGGACTGGCGCGTGAGCTCAATGTCGAGGCCGAGGGCATCGAAATCGGCCCGTCGCCGGCGGACACCTACGTCGCCGAGCAGTTGAGTATGCCGATCGAGCAGCTCGACCTCACCGTGCGGTCGTACAACTGCCTCAAGCGGGAGGCCATCCACAGCGTCGGCGAGCTGCTGACCCGCAGTGAGGCCGATCTGTTGGATATCCGCAACTTCGGGCAGAAGTCGATCGATGAGGTCAAGGCCAAGTTGGCCTCCCTGGGCCTGTCGCTCAAGGACAGCCCGCCCGGATTCGATGTCTCGGCCGCGGTCAACTTCTACCCGGACGAAGACGCCAGTTTTGTCGAGGACGAGCAGCTGTAGCCAGTTGCGGCCAGCCAGAGATTCAAGGAGACAACGAACATGCCGACGCCCACGAAGGGCCCCCGCCTCGGTGGCGGACCGGCGCACGAACGACTGATGATGGCCAACCTGGCCACCTCGCTGTTCGAGCACGGCCGGATCACCACCACGGCGGCCAAGGCCAAGAGACTGCGCCCGCTGGCCGAGCGGCTGGTCACCTACGCCAAGCGCGGCGATCTCGCCTCGCGCCGGCGGGTGCTCACCGTGGTGCGCGACAAAACCGTCGTGCATGAACTCTTCACCGAGATCGGCCCCCGGTACGCTAACCGTCCCGGCGGCTACACCCGCACCACCAAGATCGGCTACCGCAAGGGTGACAATGCCCCCATGGTGGTGATCGAACTGGTCGAACCGCTGGCCGAGCAGGTAGTGGCCGAGGCCACCGGGGCCGCCAAGCGCGCAGCCAAGGAGCAGGCCGCGGCGGCGGCCGCACCGGTTGCTGCCGAGGCCCCCGAGGCCCCCGTGGCCGAGGACGGTCCGGCCGCCAAGGAGTGACCACGCACAACCAGCACGAAAGCGAAGAGCCCGCCGGCGACGGCGGGCTCCTTCGTGTTCGGGTCCGGCTCGGCTACGACGGCACAGACTTCCACGGCTGGGCCCGCCAGCCTGGGCTGCGCACGGTGCAGGGCGAGGTGGAGGAGGCGCTGGCGACGGCGCTGCGGCTCACTGTCCGGCCGCGCACCGTGTGCGCCGGGCGGACCGACGCGGGGGTGCATGCCCGGGATCAGCACCTGCACGTGGACGTGCCGACGGCGCAGTGGCCCGGCGAGGGCGCGCAAGTGGCGCGACGGCTCAATGGTCTGTTGCCGGCCGATGTGCGCATCTTCGAGTGCTCGGCGGCGCCGCCGGGTTTCGATGCGAGGTTCTCCGTGCGCAGCCGGGCCTACCGGTACCGCGTCTGCGATGGCGCTGAAGTGGACCCGCTGCAACGACGATTCGTGGTCGGCCACCCGCGCCGGTTGGACCTGGCGGCGATGAACTCGGCGGCGGCGGACCTGTTGGGGGAGCACGACTTCGCCGCGTTCTGCCGCTTTCGAGCCGGGTCGACCACGGTACGCACCCTGCTGCGGATGGAGTGGCGGCGTGACCACGACGGCCTGGCCGACCTCGTGGTGCGGGCGGATGCCTTCTGCCACTCGATGGTCCGCTCGTTGGTGGGGGTGCTGCTGCCCGTCGGGGACGGGCGCCGGGACACCGCATGGCCGCAGCAGATGCTGGCGGAAGGTATGCGCAGCCCTGAGATCGTCGTCGCGCCGGCCCGGGGGCTGGTGTTGGATCGCGTCGAGTACGCCGAGGATGTGGCTGCACAGGCCGTAGTGGCGCGTCGTGTGCGTGCCTGACGACAGCCGATGTGCCGGTGGGCAGCGCCCTGGCGACTCGCTTGCGAATCGCGCGCGGTAACATTGTCCGGTTGGCGCCGTGAGGCGCTCCGGCGTCGCGCCCGTGCATCCCATCGTTTCCATCAGATGGCGGGGGCGCACGCCGCCGAATACGACACAGGTGAAGGTCTAATGCGCACGTACACCCCCAAGCCGGGCGAGGTCACCCGCCAGTGGCACATCATCGATGCCACCGACGTGGTGCTCGGGCGGCTGGCTTCGCAAACCGCAACGCTGCTGCGCGGCAAGCACAAGCCGACGTTCGCCCCCCACGTCGACACCGGCGACTTCGTGATCATCATCAACGCGGAGAAGGTCGCGCTGACCGGTGCCAAGTTGGAGAAGAAGCTCGCCTACCGTCACAGCGGCTACCCGGGCGGTCTGTCGGCGACCAACTACACCGAGTTGCTCGCCAGCAATCCTCGCCGGGCCGTCGAGAAAGCCGTCGCGGGCATGCTCCCGCACAACACGTTGGGCCGCAAGCAGTTGACCAAGCTCAAGGTCTACGCCGGCCCGGAGCACCCGCACGCGGCGCAGCAGCCGGTGCCGTTCACCATCAGCCAGGTCGCGCAGTAGTCGCGCGGGCCTGATCAGACTTCTTCGCCAGCAGATCGAAAGGACATTCGTGACCGACACCGTTGAGGTGGAAGAGACCCTCACCAGTTGGACCTCCGAGGAGGCGTCGCCGTCCGCCACGGTGTCCGCGCGCCCCGCCATGACCGGCCCGGGTCGGGCCACCGGCCGGCGCAAGCAGGCCATCGCCCGCGTGCGGATCGTTCCCGGCACCGGCCAGTTCACCTTGAACGGCCGGTCGCTGGAGGCCTACTTCCCCAACAAGGTGCACCAGCAACTGATCAACGAGCCGTTCGTCGTTGTCGGTACCGCGGATGCCTACGACGTTGTGGCCAATCTGCACGGTGGCGGCCCTTCCGGCCAGGCCGGCGCGCTGCGCCTCGGGATCGCCCGGGCGCTCAATGAGATTGACACCGAGGTCAACCGGCCCGCGCTGAAGGCGGCCGGCTTCCTCACCCGCGATGCCCGTGTCAAGGAGCGCAAGAAGTACGGCCTGAAGAAGGCTCGCAAGGCGCCCCAGTACTCGAAGCGGTAGTTGTGGCCGGCCGACTTTTCGGCACCGATGGCGTCCGTGGGGTCGCGAACGTCGACCTCACGGCGGAACTCGCTGTTGACCTCGCCGTTGCTGCGGCGCACGTCCTCGGTGACGTCGGTGCGTTTTCCCATGCTTCGCGCACCCGTCCGCTCGCGATCGTCGGGCGCGACACCCGCGTCAGCGGCGAGTTCCTCGAACACGCTGTGGTGGCCGGCCTGGCCAGCGCCGGTGTCGACGTACAGGTGGTGGGAGTATTGCCCACCCCCGGCGTCGCCTTCCTCACAGCCGAACTCCACGCCGACCTCGGGGTGATGCTCTCGGCGTCCCACAATCCTATGCCGGACAACGGGATCAAGTTCTTCGCCCGCGGCGGGGTGAAACTCGCCGACGAACTCGAGGAGCAGATCGAGGCCCGGCTCGGCGAGGACTGGCACCGCCCCACGGGGGCCGGTGTGGGCCGGGTGATGGAGGCCCGCGAACTCAACGTGCGCTACCTCGATCACCTCTTGGCTGCGACGCCGAGCCGACTCACGGGCATCCGGTGTGTGGTGGATTGCGCCAACGGAGCCGCCAGCGAGATCGCCCCGAGTGCCTACCGGCGGATGGGTGCCGAGGTGATCGCGATCCACGCCGCACCCGATGGCTACAACATCAACGACGGCGCCGGCTCCACGCACATGGAGGACCTCCAGCACGCGGTGGTTGAGCACCACGCCGACATCGGCATTGCTCACGATGGCGACGCCGACCGCTGCCTGGCGGTGGATGCGCACGGCCGAGTCGTGGACGGCGACCAGATGATGGCGATCCTGGCCCTGCACATGAAGGAGAACGGCGACCTGGTGGATGACACCCTGGTGGCCACCGTCATGAGCAACCTCGGGCTCAAGCTGGCTATGGCCGAACGCGGGATCACCCTTGTGCAGACCGCCGTGGGCGACCGCTATGTGCTCGAAGAGATGCGCGCGAACGGATTCAACCTCGGTGGCGAGCAGTCCGGTCACGTGGTCCTCTCGGAGTACGCCACCACCGGCGACGGCACCCTCACGGCGCTCATGCTGATGTCGGTGATGGCCGCCACGGGCGAGTCCCTCGACGGCCTGGCTTCGGCGATGACCGTCCTGCCGCAGGTGCTGATCAACGTCAGCGGGGTCGATAAGGACGCGCTCGAGGGCTGCACCGCCGTCAGCGAGGCTGTGGCAGATGCTGAAGCCGAGCTCGCCGGACGCGGCCGGGTGCTGTTGCGCAAGTCTGGCACCGAACCGCTCGTGCGGGTCATGGTCGAGGCCGAGACCGACGACCAGGCGCGCCGACTGGCCACCGCCCTGGCCAGCGTCGTCACCGCCGAGTTGTCGCTGGGCTGATCGCGCGAGGCCCTCGACGGCGCAGGCGTCCCCGCCCCGCTCGTCCACGCCGGGCTCGGGCCATCCGTGGGCTAGGCTCGCACCATGTGTGGAATCGTTGGATATGTGGGCTCCAAGCAGGCCCTTGAGATCGTGGTCGAAGGTTTGCGGCGGCTGGAGTACCGGGGTTACGACTCGGCTGGGGTGGCGGTCATCAACGGCGGGCGGTTGAGCACCCGAAAGCGTGCGGGCAAACTCGCAAACCTGGAGGCACTGCTAGGTGAGGATCCGTTGCCGGACAGCACCACGGGCATCGGGCACACCCGCTGGGCCACCCACGGGGCCCCGAACGACGTCAACGCCCACCCGCACGTCAGCGGCGATGGTCAGGTGGCGATCATCCACAACGGGATCATCGAGAACTTCGCCGACCTGCGCGAGGAGCTCGCCGCCGCCGGCGTGACGCCGCTGAGCGAGACCGACTCCGAGGTGGCGGCGCACCTGCTCTCGCTGGCGTTGCCCGACTATGCCGGCGATCTGCCCGAAGCCATGCGCGCGGTCTGCCGACGGTTGG
>JAUPKO010000380.1 GCA_030837395.1 Actinomycetota bacterium
TATCCGTGGCCATGCTCGGATGCTAGTGGCCGCGACCCCGCGGACGGCGTGTGATTGCGGGAGACCGATGTGGCACTGGCGGAATATTTAGTTGAGAGCTAAACTTTTCCTAGGTGCCACCACACCCGCGCACATCGCCCTCGCCGAAGGAGCTCACCATGCCCGCCGCCACCGCCGACCCGCTCACCCTGGACCGACTGTCGGTCCACCCCGACGCGCAGTCCCGTCGGGTCACATCCCTGACGACCGCCCCCCAGGGCTACGAGGGCGAAGGCTTCCCGGTCCGGCGGGCGTTCGCCGGTATCAGCGCGGCCGACCTCGACCCGTTCATCCACATGGATCAGATGGGCGAGGTCGAGTACGCACCCGGCGAGCCCAAGGGCACGCCCTGGCATCCGCACCGCGGATTCGAGACCTTCACCTACCTGATGGACGGCCGATTCGTGCATCAGGACTCCCAGGGCGGCGGCGGCACGATCGAGGAGGGCGGCACGCAGTACATGACCGCCGGCGACGGCATCCTGCACATCGAGACCCCGCCGGAGGACCTCGTGGTGTCCGGCGGCCTGTTCCACGGCGTCCAACTGTGGATCAACCTGCCCCGCGCCAAGAAGCGCATCGCGCCGAAGTACCAGGACCTGCAGGCCGAAACCTCGACCATGGTGGCCAGCGCCGACGGCGGTGCCCTGCTTCGGGTGCTCGCCGGAGAGGTCGACGGCCACCACGGACCCGGCATCTCGCACACGCCGCTAGCCATCGCACACGTCACGGTCTCGCCCGGGGCGAAGATCGACATCCCGTGGCGACGCGACTTCAATGCGATCGCCTACGTGCTGGCCGGCCGCGGCTCCGTGGGCTCCGAGGGTCGACCCATCCGCACGGGTCAAACGGCCGTCCTGGCCGGCGGTGGCGACCTGATCACGCTGCGTGCGGATGCCACGCAGGAGTCCCGCTCGCCCAACCTGGACGTGTTCATCATCGGCGGAGTGCCGCTGCGCGAGCCGGTCGTGCAATATGGGCCGTTCGTGATGAGCACTCCGCGCGAGATCCAGGATGCCTTCGACGACTTCCAGTCTGGCCGCTTCGGGCAGATCCCCCCGAACGCGATCCAGCCCCACCGGGCCTGACCGCAGGCGGCCGGTCCGCTTCGGATCACTCCGCAGCGGACCGGGGCCACAAGCCAACGCGGCCGTTCGCGTGGTCGAATCCGACGTCGAACGCGTAGAACAGCGGTGTCCCCGCCAGCACACCGTCATACCCGGCGTCGCCGCTTTCGCCGACATAGGCCGAATCGCTCACATCGCCCCCGGGCTTGAGTCGCCAGACGGGCTCGTCGTCCTTCTTGGCGGCAAACAGTTCGACCGGCCCCTCACCCGCTGACAGGTATTCATCGGCACCCGAGGGCCCTGGGGCCCCGGGCAGGTTCGGCGGTATGACTAGGTCCGTGGAACCGGTGTCGAACGACGTCGGCACACACTTGGGCTTCTTGTTGTCCACCGACCAGCAGGCGTCGAAGTCCTGGGCCCAACCGGCAACGTCGGGAATGCCCGATTCGGCGGCGATCAGGTCCCACGACGCGATCGGCTGCTCCGCCGGTAGCCCCGGCAGCAGACGGCCGGATTCGCCGTCCGCGTAGGCCACCGTGAAGGACCGAAACTGCGGAACGTACAGCAACGGGCTGGGCAGCGTGTAGTCCCCGGTGTCCATGTCGACGCCCAGGATCCCATGCACACCGGAGGCCTTGGACGCCTCGATTCCCGGCTCACAGGACGTCGCCTCCGGCTCGCACGTCACCTCCCTGACCAGCGCGACCGGCACCGGCGCCGGCAACTCGACCGAACCCAATGTCACCGGGGCGATGGCCTTGTCGCTGACGTAGGTGGTGCCGTCCACGAACGAGATCGTCTCGTCCTCGGTGGCCGGGTCCACCACGGCCTGTGGCCCCACGTCGTCGTTGAAAATCCGTAGCCCTGCCGAGCCGGTGTCCAGCAGCAGCGGCACCGGCGCGCCGCCGCCGACCGCGGCCATCACCACCGGGACGCTGCCGTCCAGCAGTGTGATCTCGATGCCCTCGCCGGGCGCCACGCCGCCACCACCTGCCGAGGCCGAGGTATCGACGTTGACGTCCGTGGCCGACTCCGCCGCGCACCCCGTCACCAGCAGGACCCCGGCCAGCACCACCATCGGTGTCCACCCTCGGGCGCCACCATGCTCCAGACCCTTCATGTTCGCCTCCTGGCTGCGACCGACCGTTGTGCGCCCGACCCTCTCACACTCGACCCCGCCGGGGTTGCCCCCCGCAGTCCATCGATGGCAGACTACTTGCGTGCTGCAAGCAACTAATCCAATTGGACCGCACACCCCCACCGCGATGGTGGAGGCGTTGTATGCCGTCCTCGGCCACCTGCGCCGGGCGGCGGCGTCCGGACACGTCGATCCGTCGTCCGTGTTCCTGCTCGACATGTTGCGTCGGTGCGGCCCGGCCCGACCCAGCGACCTGGCCACCCGCACCGGCCTGGATCAGTCCACCATCAGCCGCAAGTTGCGCACCCTGGAGGCCGCGGGCTATCTGCACCGCACCGCCGACCCCGACGATGGCCGGGCATCGGTGGTGCTGGTCACCGACGAGGGCAACGCCCTGTTGCGGGTCAACCTGGAGGCCCGGGCCGACGCCCTTGCCACCGTCCTGGCCGCCTGGCCCGAGGCGGATCGGGTCGACTTGGCGCAACTGCTGCACCGCCTCGCCGACGACTTCGGCGCCTTCGACGGCCACGGCACCTGTCCCGCGACCAGCCACCAACCCACGTCCACCCGTTCCGTTCAGGAGGGCTCATGACCACCAGCTCCGACTCGCCGTCGCCGGCCACCGGCCCGGTGACGCCGACGGCGGCCGACCGCGCCACTGCCGCAACGCCCGGCGGCGACGCCGTGTCGACCTACGTCACGCACCCCAAGCAGTTGAAGATCATCCTCGGTGCGCTGATGATGACCATGCTGCTGGCGGCCCTCGACCAGACGATCGTGTCGACCGCGCTGCCGACCATCACCAGCGACCTCGGCGGCCTCAATGAGTTGTCCTGGGTCGTCACGGCCTACCTGCTGACCTCCACCGCCACCACACCCCTGTGGGGCAAGCTCTCGGACCAGTACGGCCGCAAGCTCACGCTGCAATCCGCCGTGGCGATCTTCGTCATCGCCTCAGCGCTGGCTGGCCTGTCGCAGAACATGACCCAACTGATCGGTTTCCGGGCCCTGCAAGGTATTGGTGGCGGCGGCTTGATGGTGCTCATCATGGCCGTCATCGGCGACATCATCCCGCCGCGCGAACGTGGCCGCTACATGGGTCTGTTCGGCGCCGTCTTCGGCGTCGCCTCGGTCATCGGACCCCTGCTCGGCGGCCTGTTCACCGAGCACCTGTCCTGGCGCTGGATCTTCTACATCAACCTGCCGCTGGGGATAGCCGCGTTCATCGTGCTCGGCGCTGTGCTGCACATTCCGGTGCACCACCAGAAGCGCGCCATCGACTGGCTCGGCGCAGGGTTGCTGGTTGCCGGTGTGACGATGCTGCTGCTAGTCACGGTGTGGGGCGGACACCAGTATGAGTGGACTTCCCCGACCATCATCGGGCTGATCATCGGCGGGCTGGTCGCCGTGGCGGCCTTCGTGTGGCAGGAGCGTCGCGCTCCCGAACCCATCGTGGACCTGGATCTGTTCCGCTCGCGCACCTTCACCCTGTCGGCCGGGATCGGCTTCATCGTCGGTTTCGCGATGTTCGGCTCGATCGTGTACCTGTCGGTCTACCTGCAGGTGATCAACGGCGCGACGCCGACCGAAGCCGGCCTGATGCTGCTGCCGCTGATGGGCGGGCTGCTGATCACTTCGGTGGCCAGTGGGCAGATCATCTCGCGCCGTGGCAAGTATCGGATCTTTCCCATCCTGGGTACGGCCATCGCGGCCGTGGGACTGTTCATGCTCAGCCGACTCGGCGTCGACACCCCGTACTGGCAGTTCGCCCTCGCGGCCTTTGTGCTGGGCATCGGGTTGGGCAACGTCATGCAGGTCCTGGTGCTGATCGTGCAGAACGACGTGGAGCCCCAAAACATGGGTGCGGCCACGAGTGCCTCGACGTTCTTCCGAATGATCGGCGCCTCGTTCGGCACCGCGGCCTTCGGGGCCATCTGGACCTCACGCCTGGCCGTCGAACTGGCCAATGCGCTGCCGGGCGTGGCGCTGCCCGCCGGTGGCGGCGACTTCACCAGCTCGCTGACGACGATCCACGATCTCCCGCCGGCCATTCACGATCCGGTGCTCGGGGCCTTCGCGAACGCCCTCGACACGACGTTCCTGGTGGCCGTCCCGATCATGTTGGTGGGCTTGGCTTTGAGCTTCTTCATCCCAGAGGTGCCGCTGCGCACCCGGCATAGCGTCAGCGAATCGTTGGCCGACGACGCCGCCGTGCCGCTGCCGGTGGTGGACTGACAGGCCGCGAGGTCCAGCACGGCCCGTGCGGCAACGGCAGCCCCGTCCCCTGCACGTTCGGCGGCTCCGACCGCCGCCGCCCGCTGCGTGCGCCACGGTTCGTCCACCGCCCGGGCAAACGCTGCCGCTAGCGACTGCCGACTCCAGGACCGCTTGGGAACCGGCGTCGTCGC
>JAUPKO010000381.1 GCA_030837395.1 Actinomycetota bacterium
CACCGACAGCCCCAACCCATACGGCGAGGCCCCCTCCCATCCACCCACCGGCCTGACAAGCGAGGTGTTGTCCGTCATTCCCGACACCGCACCACCGTTGGAACTCGCCGTGGCCGACGTTGCCGCCTTGGGCGCCAGCCAGCTGACCATCAACGAACCGTTCGTCCTGGCCCGGCAGACCTTCACCGGCGCCCCCTTGAGCACTGTGCTGGCGAAGGCGGGGATTCCGGCCACCGCCACCGTCGAGACCGTCGGCGTCGACGACTACACCTTCACCGCACCCGCCGCCCGATTCCTGGAGTCCGGGGCGCTGGTGGCCTACGAGGTCGACGGGTCGGCGATCCCACCCGATCAGGGCGGTCCGTTGCGTCTGGTCTACTCCGATGGGTCCGAGTTGGGCTCGGACCCCGACGCGTGGACGTGGCGTCTGGTGAGCATCCAGCAGGTCGGCTGAGGCCGCCGAACCTCGCGTGTGGACCTTGCCCACCCGTTGCTGCACCCAGCGGCCTAGCCTGGGGTTATGCAGCAGACGTTACCTGCGGTGATGCGGGCGACTTGGACCGATCTCACCGTCGAACATCATGGGGTGGGGCTCTTTCGCGGCTTCTCGTACGCGGTTCCCGATGGCATGGTGATCGGCGTCGTAGGCGCATCGTCAGCTGCGCTGGACGTCGCGTTGCGAGCACTCGCCGGGCGCTTCACACCGGTACGCGGCACCGTGGTCATCACGGGAGCGCCTGCCTCCGTGGCTGTCGTCGGTGCCACGACCGGTCCTGATCGGCCCGACCCCCTGCAACGCGTGCGTGAGGCCGTCTCAGAGGTGTCCCGGGTGCCCCAGGGCTCCACCGGCCGAGCCTTCGCCGAGTGGTCGCTCACCGCCGCCGGCCTGGCCGACCTCGGGGATCGCCTCGTGGGTGACCTCACGGTCGCCGAGCGGGTGAGGTTGGGGTTGGCCCTTGCGGCCTCGGCGGGGGCGTCCGTGATCGTGCTGGATATTTCCGCTGCCGCCGCCGATCCCACGGCCGCCGAGTTGATGGTGCTGCTGCGCCAACTGGCCAACGGCGGTCGGCTGGTGATCGTCGGGGCCCCAACGGCACATGAAGCAATGGACGTGGTTCTGCCAGTTCCGGCCCCGATGGAGGTCCTCTCATGATCGGCACAAGCGTCGTGTCCGCGATGAGCCGCTGGTTTCGCAGTTCCCGAGGGGTGCTGGGCGCTGTTGCCCTGGCGCTGGTGGCCGTCGTCGCCGGTGCCCTGCTGGTGGGGGCCTACTGGAACCCTCCGGGCAACACTGCCAACCTTCCCGCCGCCGTCGTCAACGAGGACTCCCCCGTCACCGTCAACGGCACAACTGTGTCGGCCGGCGCCGATGTCGAGGCCACATTGCTGGCCGACGGGAGTTTGACGTGGACGAAGGCGTCGATGGCTGAAGCCCAGCAGGGCCTCGACAGCGGCGACCTCGCCCTGGTCATCAGGATCCCCGCCGACTTCAGCGCCAAGATCGCGAGCCTCGACAGCGGTGATCCGCAGCAGGCGACGATCGCCGCCTACAGCAACGACGCCGCCAACTTCCTCGCCGGCGAGGTTGCCGCCAATGCGATCGACGGCATCGAGCGCAGGATAGGTGCAGATCGAAGCCTCAACTTCATCAACGAGGTCTACAGCGCCCTGCCACAAGCCCGGGAGCAGGGCGAGTCCGCCGTCGCGCAGTCCAAAGCCCTGGCCGAGGGCGTGCAGGCAGCAGCGACGAGTGCACAGCAGGTGGCTGCCAGCACCACCCAAGTCGCCGAAGGTACCGCCGCGGCCGCGAAGACCACCACAGACGCCGCCACCGCCACGAAGAGCCTGCCGACCACGGCTGCTACGGCGGCGAAATCGGCGCAGGACATCTCCGCCCTGTCAGCCACGATCAGCACCGGCGCCAAGTCGATCGACACCAATCTGGCCACCCTGCAGAAGAACCTGACCGACAAGCAACTGCCCGACCTCGCGGCCACCGTGGCCGCCATCCGCACCAACTATGCGGCGGTCATCACCAAACCTGCCACCGATCTATCGACACAGTCCGCCGCGCTCGCCACCCAAACCCGACAGTTGGGGACCGATGCCCAGGCCATCAACACCTCCGTGACCGGGGCGAGCACGCAACTAACCGAGTTGAACACGACGGCCCAGGGTGCCGCCGAGGGCGCTGCCGGTCTGGCCACCCAACTCAACGACACGCTGCTGCCGCAGGCACGCGAGTTGAGCGAGAACTTGGCGACGTCCGCCAGCAAGGTCCCGCCAGTCTCCAACGAACAGCGTGAAGCTTTCACGACCGTCTTGGCCAAGCCGATCGACATCCAGGCGGAAACCCAGAACAAGGTCGACTTCATGGGCGAGGGCTTCGCCCCGCTGTTCGTGTCCACAGCCTTGTTCCTCGGCGCCATGGTGATCTGGCTGCTCATGCGTTCGCTCAATCAGCGACTGCTGACGCTGGGCTTCCCGGCTTGGCAGGCCGTGGCCACCAGGTGGCTGCCGGGCTTCCTCTGGGCGCTGCTGCAAGTGGTGCTGCTGGTGCTCGGCCTGGTCGTCCTCGGGGTGAAGGCAGCTGCCTGGGCACCATTCCTGGGCATTCTGGTGCTGACGGCAGCCTGCTTCCTGTCGATGGTGCAACTGCTCAAGGCCATGCTCGGCGGCGGCGGTCACCTCGTGGCCTTGGCAGTCTTGCTGCTGCAGGTGTCGGCAGCGGCCGGCACCTTCCCGGTGCAGACCCTGGGCGGATTCTTCCGCTTCCTGCACCCACTGATGCCGATGACCTACGCCGTTGACGCCATGCGGCGAAGCATCGCCGGCGGACCGCTGTCGCCGTACCTGTGGCAGGACACCGCGGTCCTCGCGGTCGTCACGATCGTCTGCGTGGCGCTGACCGTCGTGGTGGCCGGGCGCAAGCGTAGCGTCAGCGCGGCAGCACTGCAGCCGGCGATCACCCTGGGGTGACGGCCTGCGCAACGGGCGCTTGCAGGGCCGCCACAATATTTGCCGGGGCACCGGTGGGAGCGGGTGTCGGTTCGAGCAGGTCGGGCAATGGACCCGGCGCCGGGGCCGGCTGCAATCCGCTGGTCAGCAAGTGCTCGACGTCGGCCGCGGTCACCGGCCCACTGCCCTGCCATGCGGCCAGGTCCTCGAGCACCTTGGCATTGGCCTTGGCGTGGTCGTCGCCGGTCAGGGTGCCGGCGGCAGACCACCGCCGGTTGAGTTCCCACGCACGCTCCCGCAACCGCAGCGCCCACAGCATCCGCGACATCTGTTCGTCGTCGGCCGGCAGGTCCCAGAACTCCCTGATAGCGAACGGCAGGACCAGTCGGTAGTCGTGGCCCCCCTGGGCGAAAACGCCAGGAGTCGGGGTGAGCGCGTTCATCATGTCGAGGAACGTGGCGAAGAAGGTGGTCACGGGCATCCATGAGGTGCCTCGGGGCGACCCCGGCGGACGCTTCTCGTCGGGACCGAGCCAGGCCGGCCGGTTGAGCACGAGGGGCGACCCGAACTTCGGAATGGGATCGTCGCCGTTCTCCAGCAGGAGGTACCTCACCTTGGCCCGCTCGGACTCAGGCATCTGGAACAGGTCGATCAGGCTTCTGGGCAGGTAGACCGGACCGGGACCCACCTCCGGAGGTACGCTCACCGACCGATCGCCCCAGATCTCCTGTCGCCATTCGGTGGCGTTCGGGGTGCCTATCCACAGCGCCCGCTCGATCCCGGAGGCCTCGAGCCCGAACAGACCCGTGCCGCGGAACACCTCCTCGCTGACCTGCGAGCCGAGCGACTCACCGAACAGCAGGAATCGGGGGCGACGCTCTGGCGGCATGTCCCGCAGGCGAGCGTTGATCCCGTCGAGCACCATGCGGGTCTGCTCGACCCCGGTGCCCACCTTGGTCAGGGACAGCGAGGACGGCAGCACTGAATACTGGATCGCGGCGCTGGCGCAGTTGCCGCCGGTGAGGTACTCCAGCGTCTCGTTCGCGGCGTAGTTGACGTACCCGGAGCCCGTCGGTGAGAACAGCACGAACACGGGCCGCTCCAGAGCCTTGGTCCGGTCGATCTCCGCCAGCAAGAGGCGGGCGCGGTCGACGGGGTCGGGCGCGGCCTGCAGGGAGGCGTACACCCGGATGGGCTGCACGGCGTCGGTGCGATTCATGACCGCGTTGATGCCCTCCGGGGTCAACGCCATGCTCAGCCAGCGACGGCCCTCCCGGCTCAACTCGGACCAGGCGATGCCGGAGGCCGGACTGCCGGTGATCTCAGATTGGGCAGGCGGCGTGGCGTGGGCCGGCTCGATGCCCTCACCGCCGCGCTCAAGTTTGGTGGACACCGCCGTCACCGCGGCCCAGCCCAGGCCGTAGGTGGCCAGGGTCGCGCCGACACGACCGGCCGTGCGGTACTCCTCGGGCTCACCGCCCATCACGAAGGCGGTCGTCCGGGACACACCGCGTGACAGCGCAGACTCACCCGAGGCCAAGGCCATGGTGATTCCGGCGACGGCCACGCCGATTCCGGCCGACTTGGCCGGGGAAACCTCCTTGACCTTGTCCTCCATGAACTTGCCAGGGGCATAGTTGGAGCCCGGACGTTGCCGATGCGGCCTCGTAGCCAGCCACGACCCCACCCCGACCACCGCAGCCGCCCCGAACACGATCGGACGTTGGTGTTGGGCCCGCCCGAGCACCACCAGTCCAGCGGAGGCCAGGCCCGCCACGCTCGCAGTGCCCACGGTGGTGGCTGCCAGCCGGGTGAAGGCCCGACCGCGACCCTCGTGCTCGCGCCACGGCAGCGCCAACGCCACCCCGGTGCCCAGCACCGCGCCACCCGCACTGACGCCGAGCAGTTCGGCCCGGGTGGCGTGTCCGCCACCGATGCGTCGAGCGATACCCCCGAGCAGGGAGTGCGTTGCGACCGTGATGCCGTAGCCGCTGGCGGCCGACACCCCGGTGATGATGGCCTGGTCGGTGGTGCCGCGGGTGAGCAGGTTGGGCTGGTACGAGCGGCCCACCCGCATGGCCGCCACCAACAGCGCGGCGCGCGAGGAGTGGTCGAAGCTCGGGTCGGCAGAGAGATCGAAGTCCATGACGCGATCCTGCCAGACGCACCCGACACAAGCGCTACTCGACCGACGCCGCGATGGCCACCACCGCCGACACCACGACGAACAGCCCGAGTATCAACGGCCAGACGAACCTGAGGTACTTGTCGTACCCGACCTTGGCGATTGCCAACCCGCCCACGACCACCACCGAGGTCGGAGACCACATCAACGTCAGGCCGTGCCCCATGATCCACGCCGTGATGGTGGTGGGACGCGTGACACCGGCGAAGTCCGCCAACGGCGCGAGCAGCGGCATCGCCAGCGCGGCGTGACCCGAACTCGACGGGATCAGGAACGCAAGCGGGATGTTGATGATCACCGTGACGATCGCGAACACCGCAGCAGATGCCCCCGATACCAGCTGCTCCATAGAGTTCAGAATCGTGTCGAGGGTCTGGGTGTTGTTCATGATCACCGACACGCCGCCGGCGAGTAGAACCACCATCGCCGGGCCCATCATGTCCGAGGCGCCCGCCGCGATCAGCCGCACGACCTCTTTCTCGGGCATCCGCGCCACCAGGCCCACGATCACCGAGGCGATCAGGAACAGCATCGCCAACTGCGGGAACCACCAGCCGAGCTCGAACCAGAGCGGATCGGCGGCAGTCTCGTGCCCGTAGTAGTAGTCCGCCGGGCCCGTGGTTCCACCGAGCAGGGACGACCACGGGATGACCGCGAAAATCATGAGCCCGAAGGCGGCCACGGTGATGGCGAGCACCCACTTCTGGGTCGAGGTGAGATTGTGTGCAACGGCGGCGCCCTCGTGCTCGAGGTCCTCGGCCATGCGATCGGTGGCACTCTCGTCGGACGCATCTGGGTCGTCGAAACCGACCAACGAAGCATCCGGATCCCGCCTCACCTTGGCCGCATACCGCAGCACCCACCCGATGCACATGGCCGTGATGATCACCCACAGGAACAGCCGCAACACGATGCCGTCACCGATCGACACTCCGGCCTCACCGGCAGCGACGCCGATCGAGAAGGGGTTGACCGTCGCACCCATGACACCGGCGAGCGCTCCGAGGATGATCATCGCCGACGTGGTGAGGCGGTCATAGCCCAGCGCAGCCATGAGCGGGATGAACAGGGCGTAGAAACCCAGGGTCTCGACCGAGAAACCCATCGTTGAACCGAGAACCGAGAACAGCACCATGACGGCGCTGATGAGCAGCCACCCCCGCGTGCGCAACCGGTCGGCCAAGCCGGCGACCGCGACTTCCAGCGCCTGGGTGGAGAAGCTCACCGAGATGAACGCACCAATCGCCATGATGAAGACGATCACGCCGATCTGCCCGTACATGAAACCGAGCGTCTCGGTGTCGACGAAGTCCGTGTCGGGGTTGAACAGGCCGTAGATGCCATTGACCGGTGCCAGGATGAGCTGCTGGACTTTGGCCCAGCCCTCCAACGGCGAGGGAACCTGCGTGTAGGTGCCCGGGATCGGCGAGCCGTCCGCGTCGAGGTCGTACTGCCCGGCGGGCAGGAACAGCGCCGCCACCCACACCAGCACAGTGACCAGGGCGAGGGTTGTGACGGCACTCGGGAAGGCGAACGTCCGCTTCGCGGGCGCATCCGGTGTGGTGTCGGTGGCACCACCGGCGCCGGGGGCACCGTCGTCGGCCCGTACCTCTGCGTCCATGACACTCTCCCGTCGGTGTAGGGCGCCCGCTTGGGGCTCGAGGGTAGCCCAGTTGGGCAGGTCGACACAGGGAAGAATGCCCGATCGCACTGGCCCGAATCCCGATATCCTCACAACCCATGGCCACCCCCGGCACCACCGACGCTCTCGTGGTGTACCTCGGCTGGGGCATCGCGACCAGTCCGCTGCCGTTGGCGGGGTTGGCGATCATGTTGCTGTCCGACCGTGCCCGGCGCACGGCGTCGGTGTTCACCGCAGTCTGGTTCGCCTGCCAGGTGGTGGCGATCACCCTGTTCACCACAGGCGCGGCGGCGCTGGAGCACCTGGATCTGAGCCGGCGCGACAAGCGGGACATCGCCGTCGCGTTGCTCGTGGTCGCCGTGATCATGTGTGCCGCCGGGCTGACCATGATGATTCGTCAGCGCAGACACCCGAAGCCGTCGGCCGGTGCCTCGACGCGCGACTTCCTGGCCAAGGCGCAGCGTGCCGGCGCGAAGGAGGCCGCCGGGATGGCCTTCGCGACGGCGGCGCTCAACATCACGAACGTGCCGTACTGGGTGGCCATCGGCCTGGTGATCCAGCGGGCACGGGTCACCGGCCCGGACACCGTCGCGCTTGTCCTGCTAGGCGCGGTCTCAGCGTCGCTAACGTTCCTGCTGGCCACGGTGCTCATGTTTGTGCTCGGTGCGCGGATCACGCCGGTGCTGCGCTGGTTGCGCGACGAACTGGGCCGGCACTCCACCACCGTGGTACCCGGCTTTCTGCTCATGAGCGGTGTGGTGCTGGGCCTGCTCGCGGCATCGGACCTGGGGTGGATCTAGGCCGGGTCGGGCGCGCGCCCCACATCAGCCCTTGCCGGCCAGTGCCCTACGGTTCCTCGTCTCCAGCAGCAACACCCCGGCCGACGCCGTCGCCGCTGCGACGTTGACGATCACGATTGCCCACTCGGACTCAATCACGCCGTAGACCAGCCACAGCAACTGCCCCGTGAACAGCAGGCGCCACGCGCCCAGCGCCACCTCCGACAGATCGCGACGGCGCCACGTGCCGTAAGACTCGACCAACTGCGGCAGGGCCAGGGTGAATCCCAGCAACACCGCGGCCACTGCAGTCAGGCCCAGCGGAGCCAGCCACGCCGCGACTCCCAACGCGACCGCGGCCGGCACCATCGCGGCCACCGGCCACCAGGTTCCGAGGCGATTGCGCAACAGCATGCCGACCACCACCCCGAAGGCCACGACTCCGGCCGCGTTCCCGATCACGGTGGAGGGCGATTCGATCCGCACGCCATAGGCACACCAGACCAGGCTGGTGGCCAGCAACAGGCTCCACGACCCCAGACTCACCCCCTGCCCGCCGTGTTTGATCAAGGCGACGACCTGCGGAATCGAGGCGGCCAAGATGCACGCAGCGGCAACCAAGCCGACGATCTCGATCATGATCCAGTGTCGCACCGCGGCAATGGGCAGCTTCGAGGCGCAGCCTCACTCGATCAGGCTGAAGAGGCCCTCGTCCTCCTGCGCGTTGTGCAATTGCAGCACCCCATACAGCACGTAGAGCGTTCGTCGGGCCTCCCGCAGTGCGTCGTCGTCGGCCATGTCCTCCGCGTCGACGATCCGCCGCAGCCGATGCACCTGATGCTCGATCTCGGCATGACTGCGGCTGAGCACACCCACCGGATCCATGCCTCCCAGGGTGTGGGCCATCTCGGGCAGCAACTCGTGCTCCTCCATTGCCTCGTGCGGCAGCAAGTCGCCCTCGAGTGCACCAAGCAGGTCTCGCACCGGCTCGAGCGGATCGGCCGGGTCCGGGGATTCCAACCCGTCTGCGCAGGTGCGGATCCGGTCGACGATCGGGCGGGTGGCCTCATGATCGGCGGCGATGCGGGTGAGCAGTTCCATCCGGGCCGGTGGCATCGCCGCGGCCGTCGGCGGCCGGAACATTCGCACCCGCAGGGCGTTTGCGATGGCGAGCACATCGATCACCTCTTGCAGCAGCGCACCGGCTGCCGCCGGCAACAGGCCGAAGGCCGCCGCGAGCATCGCGGCGGCGGACAGACCCATGCCCAGCCACGCACTTTGCGCGGCGATCCGACGGGCACGCCGCGCAATGGCGATCGCATCGGCCAGCCGATCGATGCGATCGTCCGTGAGCACGATTCCGGCCGCCTCCGACGACGCCGTCGCACCGCGGCCGGCCATCGCGACCCCCACGTCCGCGGCGGCCAGGGCCGGCGC
>JAUPKO010000382.1 GCA_030837395.1 Actinomycetota bacterium
CGAAGCCATCGCCCAGTTACCTCGTGCGGCCCAACGCCGTCCCGTACATCGCCTGGCGACCCACCGAGGCGCCCATTCCCTGGCCCACGAACGCGGCGTCGATCGCGCCACCCGCGGTGTAGGGGGCAGGGGGACTATCCGCCCATGTGACCCTCGTGGTGGGTCGGGACGGTTGCACTGGCTGACCGCTGACCGCTGACCGCTGACCGAGCGGCAGATCCAAGTTCGTTGCACGCAGGTCCGCCGCGATTGCTGAGAAACCATCACAGCCCGGTGCGAGAAACGCCCTAACTCCCACGGAGTCGAGTAGTAGCCCGCTCCTCGGCACTCGAGAACGGGCGCACCGGTCACTCCCCTGACAAACGTCCCGCCCCCCGATACCATCGCGATTGTTCCGAAGGGGTTCTTGTGACGGGGGGGTCATGAAACCTGCAGCCCGTCTTGCGCTAGCTGCGCTGATGGTTCTTGGTGCCCTCGTAGGCGCCGCGTTGCCTGCACAAGCGTCGGGTGCTCCGTGGCTCTTTAACGGCACCTTCGTGTGGCAGGGCCGTGGCTTCAACGAGATCAAGTTCTCGGGCGACCTCGCTGCACCAAGTGGCCCCGACGGGGTCCGGTTCGAAGTCATAATGGTGGCCGCCTCGGCGACCAATCCCAGTGCCGGTGGATACGAGTGCACTAATCGAATAACGCTCAACCCTAGTCAGACGAAGTTCATCGAGGGTGCCTGCCGGATCGAGAAGCCGGGGACCTATGTGCTGGCAGTGTACATCTACATCGGGTTCTACGGCGGTTGCTACGTTCTACTGGATGATTGCGGCAGGCCAACTGTCCCTGTCACAGGGCCGCCCGCAGTCGCCGTCTCACTTCCAACGTCTGAGGTCCCTGTCACTCGCCTGAGCGCGGACAAGATTGTCCAAGGTTCCGCCGTCACCGTTACCGCAGTCAACGAAGTGCACTGGTCGGACGGCGTTGTCACCGATGAGACACTGCCAGAAGACGAGGACACCGCTGACCTGCAACAGCGAACGGTTGGTTCATCCGTCTGGAAGACCGTCGCTAGCGGTTCGACCCGCTTCACGGGACGCCCGATCACAAGTGTGGAGCTTCGCTTCCTGTTCGACGGCAGTCCCACCAGTGCGGTGCTGCTGACTGTCACCGCCCCCACCTCCAAACAGCGCTTCATCGAAGCCGGAGGTCCAGGCAAGCCGGTCTTCGCTGGCACACCACTCCGGCTGACTTACGCTCTTCAGTCGCTTTACGACGACTCCGAGTGGCGACCGACCCCCCGGCAAGCTGTAACGGTGCAGTTCTCGCCACGCAAGAACGGGCCGTGGCAGAACATGGCGAACGGCTGGGTCAACAAGGGCGAAGGGCAGAAGACCGTTACGGCGAACACAACCGGCTACTGGCGCGTTCGGACGCCGACTGCCACGTCCGCCTCGTTCTACGTGAAGGTGCGCAGTCGCTAACGCGGCTGGGCATTCCGGATCGCCATGACCGCACTTGGTTTGAGTGCAGGAGCTGCAGCGATGTGCGCGCTCTCGCTGAGTCTCAGCGGGTGCGCTGCCCTCGGCGGCACCTTCATCCCGGACATCCCCAGCATGGAGAAGGCCATAGAGGAGCAGATCGGAATGCCGGTGACGATCGAGTGCCCTGCCGACATCCCGCTCCAGAAGGGGAAGATCACGGACTGCACTGTCACCGATGGCACCGTGACGAAGTACGTCAGACTGACCCAGGATGACGCCGAGGGGCACTTCACGTGGGAGGTGACAACGCAGGACGCCGATTGATGCCGAAGGCCACCCGCATGGCCGGCGAGTCCTCACGCGTTGCCCCGCCGAGCGAGGGTCGGCACCGTTCGCAGCGACGTGCGCCGGCAGCCGTGCTAATCCTGCCGACTCGTGTGAAGGCCGTGCGGCAGCCCTCAGGCGAGTTTGCAAGGGGCAGGCGAGATCAGATCCGCCTCAAAGACTGCAGCGCACGGCCTGACCCTGTGAACGAGATCCACCCACCCTGACGGAAGGCGAATCAGTGTCAGACAGCGAGTGGCTATACGGTACGACGCGCGATGCCACATTCGGCCTCGGAGAACCAGAAGAGGCGCATGCCCACCGTGCCAGCGATGTCACCGTGGCAGGCGACGCAACGGCTGTGTGTGGGCTCAGGATAGAGAATCCGAGTCGTGGGCCGTGGTGGACTGCGCCGAGCGATGGCAAGTGCGGCGAGTGCAGCGATCGTCTCAGCGCGGCGTACCCGGAAGAATGACTCATGGGACACCGGCATCCAGGACTCACCCCGGTTCCCCACTTTCCGCCGACCTGATGCGACTGTCTCTAGGCCCTTGGGTCAGTAGAGCGGCGTATCGTGACTTCGACGCGAGGCAATGGGGGATCGCATGTGGATGGACCGGGTAGCGCTGGTGGGGGGCTGCGCGCTGGTGCTGGCGGCGTGCTCGTCGCCCGCCGCGGGACCGGCGCTTGTCTCCTCGCCCGGCCCCCCATCCGACGTCTCCGCGAGCCCTCCGTCAGTTCCGGCAACTGGGGTCTCCGTGAGCCCCTCACCAATCCCCACAACACCGCCCGCGAGTCCGACACCCGTGGCCGTTACCGAGCCGCCGGGCTTCGCGATCCAAACCCACAGCCGCACCGACCTGCAGAACTACAGCCAGTTCACCTACATGTCAGCAACGACGACCGGGCTGGCACCGGAGGCGGCCGCGACGGCGGATGAGCGGATCACGGGCACCGTTGACGCCGTCGTGAGCGCAGCCGTGGCCGATGACGATCGCGAGTGCCTGGAAGGCGAACCCAAGTGCGGCTACTTCGAGCAAACCCTCAAGCCGATCGCGTGTCGGAGTGACTATCTGTGCCTCGAGCAGCACGTATCTGCGGCTCCCGTCGGCTTGGCCATTAGCGACGAGCAGGTGGCCGTGCTCGTCCTGGACCCCGCAACCGGGAGGACCGCCAACGTCAGCGATGTCGTTAGCGAGTCGGACCGTGAAGGGTTTCTCGCCTCAGTAAACGACGCTGTCAAGAAGGTGCAGCAGTCCTACAACGTCTACGACTCGTCGAATGCGCCTAGCCTGGCCGAACCCGACTTCGCGGCGTGGGCGCCGGTCCCTGACGGCATCCGGGTGTGGTTCGCCAAGTACACCGCCGGTCCCGGGGCGCTGGGGGTGGTCGACGTGACAGTTCCCTACCCCGGACGTGACACGCCCGACCCCGCTACCGTCCTCGAGCCGCGTTGGTATGCCATTACGGATGCACCCAGTGACCCTCTGTACGCCGAGCCCTTGCGCATCGAGCCACAGAGTGATGGCTCCTACGTGCTCACTGCGGACCCTGTGTCGCCCGACACCAAGGGCATTCTCGGCCCTGCTTGCGGGACCTGGTCGTTCGCTCG
>JAUPKO010000383.1 GCA_030837395.1 Actinomycetota bacterium
CGGCACCGACGCGGGCTCTCGGGAGCAGTCGCCAGCGGCCGCCGGTCTCGGGGCGGACATCCACCAGTCCACAAGTGGTCAGGGCGTCCACCTGGGCCGAGGTAAGGCGGACGACCTGCCCTTGCCCGTCGAGTTCATCGAGAACGATCGGTGCCGTCATGGTCAATGGCTGTCGTCGAAGAGTTCGTCCTGCCCGGTCAAACCGGCAACGTCGGAACCATCCCGTTCGGCACTGCGATCTAGCGCGTCGGCACCGGCAAGTCCAGCTCGCAAGGAGTGCAAACCGAAGCGCCCTTGGAGTTGGTCGCGCGTCAGGCGACCGTAGTAGTGCTCTTCGAGTAGCGGCATGATGTCGTGACGCCACACCCGCGCCAGGCCCTCCTCGGTGCTGGCCTCCGGACGCATCAGGTACGACGGCCCGATGCGCAGGTCGCGGTCCTGATCCTCGATCGCCGCGTTCAATGCCGTCAACAATTCGGCCCGCTCAGAACTCTGGTGGTTGGCGGTGAGCCACTTGGCCAGTACGTCGCGCACGGGCGGCACGTCGGGGTGAAGTTCGATGAAGGAGAACCGGCGTCGCATAGCCGAATCCAGCAGCGCAATAGACCTGTCGGCGGTGTTCATGGTGCCGATCAGGAATAGGTTGCGGGGCAGACGGAACGCTTCCGTGGGTTGGTATTGGAGCTGGATCGACTCATTGCGGTACTCCAGTAGGAAGTAGAGTTCGCCGAACACCTTGGCCAGGTTCGCCCGATTCAGTTCGTCGATCACCAGCACATAGGGCTCATCCGGGTGCTCTCGTGCATCGGCGGCAATCCGACGGAGCGGGCCTGGTTTCAGCTCGAAGGTCGCTTGGCCCTGTTCGGTCTCCGCTGGGCGGTACCCCTCGAAGAAGTCCTCGTAGGCGTAGGAGGGGTGGAACTGGACAAGCTGCACGCGGCTGCGATCCTCGGGCCCGACGATGTGGCGAGCGAGTGCCATCGCCAGGAACGTCTTACCGGTCCCGGGTGGGCCGTAGAGCACCATCTGCTGTCGCGTCTGGAGCAGGTCAACGATCTCTTGGAGGTAGTCGTGTGCCATGTGCAGTCGCGAGACAAGCTCCCCGTTTACGGGGACAAGCCGCGGAATCTCGTCGATACGAGGGGTCACGGTCGGCTTGCCGATTTCTCCAGGAGCCGTGGGGTTGAGCAAGAGCGTGTCGAGAGCCTCTAACCCGCTGGTGATGTCGACCACGTTGCCCTGCAGATCGAGAAGGCCAGCCAGCGACGCCGGCAGCGCAGTCGTGTAGACCTGCGTCACCCACTTGACCTCACGCCGCAGACGATCACGCGTGCCCTCTGTGTAGTCAGCGTCGGAGGCGATGACCCCGAGGTTCACCGCCGTGTCCACCTGAACTACCACCGGATCTCCGGGTTTCATCGACGAAAGGAAGGCGAAGTACTCCGTCGCGAGCGCCTTCCGCTGGGCGTAGTCGAGGTGTTGGTAGCCCGACTCGACCGCACTCTTCACAGTCTTGAGGTCTGCTCCCGGCTCGACCTCACCCAGGTACGTTGCTCCCATTCCCACGTAGTCGTCACTGATCCAAGGCTCAGGCCCGCCCTGGGCCGGCCGCACCAGCCACGCCCGCTGCGGCTCAGGCGCATCACCACGCCACCGGGCAAACTCGTTGGCCAAATCCTCTGGCCAGCCGGTGGCAACCGGATCCATCTTCGCGACAGTCCACGCGAGGCCTTGGGCAGCCAGTCGGTCCGACAGCGTCAGATCGCGTTCGGCCGCCTCAGCGATGAAGCGATCCAGCCACGTCAGGAACTCGCCATAGCGATCCTGCGGCATATCCGGTTGCCCGCTGTCGTCGCCGGTGAGTCGGTGAAGCGTCACGACCGGGGACGGCCTGTAGGGCGGGTACTTCCCGGGGTCGCGAGCCATAAGCAACAGACCCGCCACAGCCGTCGCGTTACCCGGCGTCAACCGACCCAGCACCGACCGAAGGGACTCCGCTAGACCACTGATGTCTGCCGCTTCGGGGGCTTGCCCCCAGAAAGTCGAGAAGGCAGTGGCAATCGCGTCTGGTGAAGTCTTGACAGCCTCCGCCAACTGCATGACGAAGAACCGGTCCAGAAGACCGGTCGCGGCCAAAGCCAGGCGCACGTCGTTGAGCGCGCCCGGTGCTCCTAACAGTAACTGCTCTCGTGCTTCCGCAAGCCTCGCAGCCGACTTGCGCTTCCAATCGTCCTCGGTTACCCCCAGGTCGGTGGAATCCGCAAGCAGAGCTGCCCAACGAACGAAGTTATCCCAGTCGTGAGCAGGCTTCCCTTGGGAATCTAGGTCGGCGATGACTGCCGCTAGATAGCCCCGCGCAGCATCGGAAAGCTTCGCGTGCTGCAGCAGCGACGACACACGACTGCGGGTCACGCGAGTGGGGACAGGGCTGGTGCTGCGGCGCCCTTCCAAGATGGCCTCGATGGTGGCCTGGTTGTTGTATCCGAAGCCGTGAGTGGATACGCCTAGTTCGTCGGCGATCCGACGGTGAGTCTTTCCTGCCTCAAGTCCTCGGTAGGTGTCGCCGAGCCG
>JAUPKO010000384.1 GCA_030837395.1 Actinomycetota bacterium
GCTCCTTCGCCGCAGCTCCACCGACAAGATGCTCGGAGGCGTCTGCGGTGGTGTCGCGCGCCGCTACGGATTCGACCCTGCACTGCTGCGGGTGGCCACGGTGGTGGCGGTGTTCGCCGGTGGCCTCGGCCTGCTGGGTTACGCGGCCGCGTGGCTGTTGATCCCGGCGGACTCCGATCGCACCGACTCCACGCTCACCCGATCGCTGGGCCGGCTGATTTTTGGGGTGCTGTTCGCGTTGGCGGCCGTGGCGGGCGTGGTGGGTTGGCTTGGCTCGCTCGGCGGACTGTCGGGGGTGATCGTCGGCGGATTCGTGGTGGGCGTGGCTGCCTGGCTCTTCCTGCGCCAGCCGACGACCGGGGCGGCCGCTGACCCGAGCCCTCCACAGGACGCACTCGCGGTGCCACCCCCGATGCTCGCGGCTCCGCAGGTGACCGCCGCGGGCTTCGCCTACGGGGGCCTTGGGGCCACGACGGCGGACGTGCCGTGGGACGCCACGGTGGCGGATCAACCTCGCTACTACGCGCCGCCTCCGCCGCGCGAACCGCGCGAGCGCTCCTACCTGGGTGCGAATGTCCTGCTCGCGGCCGTCATGGTGATGGGCCTGATGGGCGCCGGGGCTGCGGCCGGGCTGTTCCCGCTGAGCCCGACGGTGTTCTTCGCCGTGCCACTGGCGGTGGTGGCCGCTGGACTGCTGGTAGGGGCCTTCATGGGGCGGGCACGGTGGCTGATTCTGCCCGCGGTCGTGCTTGCGCTCATCACGGCGGCCACGGTGCCCGCGGCGCAGTTCGTGAACTCCATGGAAGGCGGACTCGGTAGCCCGGTGTGGCAGCCCACGGCAGCGACGTCGTACGACTTGGGCGTCGGTTCGGCCACCCTCGACCTGACCACCTGGGCTGACAACACCGGGGTTCCGAGGCCGACGGAGGCCAGCACCGTCAGCGCGGCGGTCCAGGTCGGCGAATTGCAGGTGATCGTGCCCGAGACATGGCGCGTCAAGGTAGCCGCCGACGTGAATGCAGGTGACCTCTCCATCAACAACGAGTTGGTGGGCCCCGGGCGGCCGGGTGTGACAGCCGACGACGAAGGAGTGACGTTCGAAGGTGTGCTTTCACCGGTCGGCGATGCTGCGGCCACCGTGACGCTGGACCTCGAAGCGGGGCTGGGGGCGATCTCGATCGTGCAGGTCCCGCTGAATCGTGGGCTCGACTCACCGTTGCCAACGGTGTCGCCCACCCCTGGCGCGCAAGTTGGTTCGGCGGCTCCCACGAGTCCGGCAAGCCCTGCTGCCGCCGCATCTCAGCCAACCGCCAACCCCGCAACGCCCGCACCCCTGACCACCCCGGAGGCCCAGTCATGAAACGCCACCCCGTCGAGGTGCTCAGCCTCGGTTCCGGACTCTCGTTCCTGCTCTTCGCGTTGGCGTACATCATCGGCGCAGCGGTCGGCGCACCGCCGAATGGCCTGATCACGTTGCCTGTACTGGTGGTGGCCCTGGGCGCGTCAGGACTCGCCGCACTGGTGGTATCCCAACAGCGTGCCGGCGCCGACACCGCCACGGACCTACCTGGCTGACCACCACGGAACACCTACCTCCGGCGCCCCGACTGCCCACCGCGGTCTGGGCATCGTTGGATCCTGTGCACCCGTTCGGCTTTCCGGTGACCTGCTGATGCGGGTCACGGCAACGCTTCTGAGACAGGACGCTTGGCCGTCCAACGTGAGATAGTGCGACGGCCCCTGTCCTGAGTGGAAGCGAGTGGTGATGGATCCGTCCGAGGATGACCCGCTTCAGGGGTCACTGCAGCCCTACTACCACCAGGGCGGCTACAACGGTCCAATCCGTGTGGACGACTGGGCTGGGGGCATCCCGCAGACCCGGGCGCAACTGCCATCGGTGCGCGTCGGGCGGCGATGGTTCAGCACGCTGTGGCTCGTCCCGATCGGCATCGTCGCACTCATGCTCACCATCGCCGTGGCCCGCGATGCCTCACGCTACCCCTGGTTCCAGGAATTCATCATGCGGTACCCGGGCACGTCGTCGGGCTATGTCACCCCGGTTGAGAACGGCTTCCCGATGTGGCTGCGGGTGCAGCACTTCCTCAACCTCTTCTTCATGATCTTCATCATCCGGGCTGGGCTGCAGATTCTCGCTGACCACCCGCGGCTATATCTGGATGCCGGTTGCCGGCCGGACACTGAGTGGCTCCGGCTGCGTGGGCCTGTCCCCGCCGATCGGCGTAACCCCGAGGACCCGGACACGGTGTGGCAGGCCAAGGACGATTCCGTGGCGCTACCGGCCCAACTAGGGCTGCCGGGCTTCCGGCATTCGATCGGTCTGGCCCGTTGGTGGCACTTCAGTTTCGACCTGTTCTGGTTGATCAACGGCATCATCTTTTACGTCCTGATCTTCACCACCGGTCAATGGCGGCGCCTCGTACCGACCTCGCTCGACGTGTTCCCCAATGCCCTCTCCACCGCGATGCAGTACCTGTCGCTGGACCTGCCGCAGAACGAGGGATTCAGCACCTACAACGCCCTGCAGTTGCTGGCCTACTTCATCACCGTGTTCATCGCCGCCCCCCTGGCGGTCATCACCGGCCTGCTCCAGGCACCCGCGATCGCCGCTCGATTCGGAACAGGCACCGGTGTGCTCAACAGGCAGGTCGCCCGGACCATTCACTTCCTCGTCTTCCTATGGATGGCTTTCTTCATCTTCGTCCACACGTTCATGGTGTTCGTCACAGGATTCGTGGGGAACGTCAACCACATCACCCTGGGCACCGATACCACCTCGTGGTGGGGGGTGGGCCTCTACCTGGCGTGGATGGCCGTGGTGGTGGCGTTCTGGGTGCTGGCGTCCCCGCTGACCATCAGGTATCCGCGCCACGTGCAGCAGGTAGGGCACGCTTTGGTGGGGCGCATCAAGGCCTTCATGGAGTGGTGGAACCCGAAGGCGACGTACCAGGAGAAGGACATCTCGCCGTTCTTCTGGCCCAACGGCGAGAAGCCCCAGTCCCCGCAGTACGCGCAATTGCGAGCCGGCCAGTGGGCTGACTACCGCCTGCGTATCGACGGTCTGGTGAACAATCCACTGGAACTGACGTACGCGCAGTTGCTGGCGCTGCCCAAGTCCGAACAGATCACGCAGCAGTACTGCATCCAGGGCTGGTCTGGTGTGGCCAAGTGGGGCGGAGTGCGGATGAGTGAAATCCTGGCGTTGGTGGACCCGTGCCCGGAGGCGAATTGGGTCGTGTTCTATTCCTTCGCGGATGGGGGCGAAGGAGGGCGGTGGTACGACTGCCATCCGATCGCGAATATGCACCACGAGCTGACGATCCTGGCCTATGAAATGAACGGCGAATCCCTCACCGAGACCTATGGCGCACCGCTGCGGTTGCGCGACGAGATCGAGCTCGGCTTCAAGCAGGTCAAGTGGATCGAAGCGATCGAATTCGTGGAATCCTTCGAACATCTCGGGGCCGGTCAGGGTGGCTACAACGAAGATCAGGAGTTCTACGGTTACCGCATGCCGATTTAGGTTCGCGGGTGCCGTCGGCGCGCTGCATGACGACCGGCTGCTCGGTGGGCTACACCGCCGCAACGCGGTCGTGGAGAAGGCAGAACTCGTTGCCCTCGGGATCGGCGAGCACGTGCCAAGGCTCGTCGCCGGTCTGCCCGATGCTGACGGGTCGAGCGCCCGCGGCGAGGAGTCGCTCCAACTCATCGACGTGGTCTCGATCGGTGGCGTTGACGTCGATGTGCAGGCGAAGTTTACCGGTCTTGGGATCGTCGCTCTGGTCGATCACGATGGTTGGCTGCGGGCCGCCGACACCCACCCCTGGAGGTCCGATCTCGATGCTCTCATCGATGCGCGCCAGTTCGACGTACCCCAAGACCTCGCACCAGAACCGTGCCAACAGTTCGGGGTCACGCGCGTCCAGGACGAGTTCGGTGATTCGACAGGCCATGTCAGGACCGTAATGAAGGGGCCGCACGTGGTGCCACTTGGCCGAGAGTTGGAAGTTGCTCACGCCCGCCCAGGGCGCTGTTTGAGCAGGTCAGGGCTTGAAAACGATTTCGTGACGCCGTGAAATCGGTTTCGATCGCGGCACCATTGTGGAGGGTGCGCAGCAGACCGCATGGTGGTGTCACAAGCCGAAAACACACCACCAAGGAGATTCGCAATGACCACTCGATCCAACCGCCGAAATAGTCGATTCACGGCCGCTCTTGCCGCCGCTGCCATGGCCACCGGCACCCTGCTCAGCCTCGGAGCCACAACCGCAGCGGCCGTCCCCAGCGCGCCCGCTCCCACGTCCGGAACCACCTCCGCCACGAGCGCACCGAGCAATTCCAAGC
>JAUPKO010000385.1 GCA_030837395.1 Actinomycetota bacterium
CGGTCTTGCGCAGGTAGGGCACTGCCTCGGCCAGTTCGGGCGTCAGCGTCACCACCGCCTCGGCACCCATGGCGCCGTTCTTGGTACCGCCGAACGACACCGCGTCGATGCCCAGATCGGTCGTGAACTCGCGAAACGGCACGCCAAGCGCGGCGGCGGCATTCATGATCCGTGCGCCGTCCAGCAGCACCCGCAGTCCGTCACGTTTGGCCCGCTCCACCACAGCCGCCAACTCGGCCACGGTGTAAAGCGTGCCCAACTCGGTCGATTGGGTCACCGCGACCACCCCCGGCTGGGCCCGGTGCACGTCTCCGAAACCCCACGCCTGGGTGTCGATCAGGTCGGGGGTGAGCTTGCCGTCCGGTGTGGGCACTTGCCACAGTTTGAGCCCGGCGACCACCTCTGGGGCACCGCCCTCGTCCACATTCACGTGGGCGCTCTGGGTGCAGATCACGGCCTCCCAAGGCTTGGCCATCGCCTGCATCGCAACCACGTTGGCGCCGGTGCCGTTGAACACGGGGAACACCTCGGCGCCCGGGCCGAAGTGGTCCTTGATCAGCCCGCGCAAGTCCGCGGTGGTGTCGTCGTCGCCGTAGGACACCTGATGTCCGACATTGACCGCGGTCATCGCCGCCAGCACGTCCGGGTGCACTCCCGCGTAGTTGTCGCTGGCGAAACTTCGCTCCACGCTCAGGCCCCCGTCGTGAGGTCGACCCGCACCAGGGCGTCCAGAGTTGGGTCCTGCACCAGCCCGGCCACTGCCACGCCCAGGTCCGTCGTGTCGGTGTACCCCGGGTACTTTCGATCCGGGTTGGCCGCGCGGGTGGCGGGGTCGACCAGAGCCTTGACTGCGACGATGCACGAGGCCGCCGGGGTGCCCTTGAAGGCTGCTCCCAACGCGCGCACCCAGGCCTCGGCGGCAGCCTTGGCGGCGGCGTAGGCGGCGTTACCGGCGCTGGGCGCCGCGACAGTGGTGCTGGTGATCATCACGTAGCGGCCATGGGGGGCGGCGGTCAGTGCCTCGCGGAAGGCCACGGAGGTGGTCTGCACTGTGCCCACGATGCCCGGCAGCAGTGCCTGCCACTGCTCGATCGCCTGCGCGTCCACGGTGGTCGAACCCTGCCAGCCGCCCACGAGGTGCACCACCGCATCGATCCGGCCGTACATGCCCAACACGTCGTCGCGGAAGGTCGAGACCGCAGCCAGATCCGTCAGGTTCACCGCCACGGCCTCGGCCTGACCACCAGCTTCGATGACGGCGGTGGCCGCAGGGATCGCAACCTCCATCGTCCGATCAACGACTACCAGTCGGGCTCGTCCGGCCAGCGCGTTGCACACCCCTCGCCCGCCGATGCCAGCTCCTAGCACGATCACGACGGGGAGGTCCTGGGAACCCGCGGGCGAGGCCGCACCCCCGGTGGTCACGCCGCTGCTCCCGTGATGCCCTGGGTTGATTCGATCGTGTCGGCGAGGTTCTTGCGCAGGGCCTCGTAGAAGACGTTCAGCGGGAACTCGTCCGGCAGCACAGCATCTACGGCCTCCTTGTTCTCGGCTGGCAGCGCATCGGCACCCTTAGCCCACACGGACGCGGGGTGCGGCGGAACCAGGCTCGCGACGAACTCGTGCGCTGCCAACCAGTGGCCCAATCGACTGCGGTCGATCCCCTCCCGGTAGAGCGTCTCCACCGCCTCGCACAACTCGACGATGCTGTCCGACACCGTCAACCAGTCGATGGTCAGGGTGTTGTCGGTCCAATTGAGCACCCTGCGCTTGTGCAACCACGAGAACATGATCTGACCGCCGAGGCCGTCGTAGTTGCGCACCCGGGTGCCGGACGTCGGGAACCTGAACAGCCGGTCGAACAGGATCGCGTAGCGCACGTGGGGCGCCAGCACGACACCATCAGCTTCCAATTTCGCGGTCTCGCGGTAGGTGTTCAGGTCGCAGCGAAGCTCCTCCAAGGCGTACATCCAGTAGGGCATGCGCTGCTTGATCATGAAGGGGTCGAACGGCAGGTGCCCGTGGCTGTGCGTGCGGTCATGCACGAGGTCCCACAGGATGAACGTCTGCTGTGTCAGCGGCTGATCGTTCACGAGCATCTCGGCCTCGGGCGGCAGGGCGAGCCTGGTGATCTGCGCTGCCCGCCGGGTGACGGCGCGGAATCGGGCGGCCTCGCGGTCGCAGAAGATGCCGCCCCAGGTGAACTTCGGAGTCTCGCGGACGGCGACAGTCTCCGGGAAGAGCACGGCCGAGTGGGTGTCGTAGCCGGCGGTGAAGCCGACGAATTCGATTGGCACGAAGGCCGCGTTGTCGTAGGAGCCGGACTCCAGGTCCGCGATCCACTGCGGCCACACGGTGCGCGTCACCACGGCCTCGACGTTGCGGGTGAGGTTGCCGTTCTGGGTATACATCGGGAACACCGCCAAGTGCTCCACACCGTCGACACGGTTGGCCTCGGGCCGGAACAGCATCAGGGAGTCGAGGAAGTCCGGTACTCCCAGACCGTCCTCGCGCCATCGGGTGAAGTCGGCGACTGTCGCGGCGAGTTGCTCCTGCTGGGCCGGGAAGCGGGGAGCCAGTGCCTGGATCGCAGCGATGATCC
>JAUPKO010000386.1 GCA_030837395.1 Actinomycetota bacterium
GCGACGACGAGGTCGACAAAGTCATCGGACTCTCCGTAGGGGCTGACGACTACCTCGTGAAGCCGTTTTCGCCTCGCGAGTTGGTGGCCCGCACCAAAGCGATGCTGCGCCGACCGCGCACCTTCGAGGTCGAGAACAACCCGTCCCTCACCCCTGGTGCTGTCACCATCCGCAACCTGCAGGTCGATCCGATGGCGCGACAAGTCCGCATCGACGAGCACGAACTTGACCTCACCCGCACCGAATTCGACTTGCTCACTGTGTTGTGTCAAAACCCGCGACAAGTGTTCAGCCGACGCCAACTGATCGACGCCGTGTGGGGAGCGGACTGGTTCGGTGACGAGCACCTCGTAGACGTTCACGTCGGGCACCTGCGTCGCAAGCTGGGCGACGACGCTGCTGAACCGCAGTGGATCAGAACGGTGCGCGGCGTCGGCTACGGAATGGTCACATGAGCCGTCCACGCAGTCTGGCTATGCGCATGATGGCCGGACAGATCGTCGTCATCGCCGTTGGCGCCTTGACCCTTGCGGCAACAGCCGCCCTCATCGCACCGCGCCTGTTCACCTACCACTTCGACCAGACCGGTGAAGCCGATGGAATCGTCCGCTACCACGCGCAACAAGCGTTCGAATCTTCGTTCGCGCTTGCGCTCGTCCTCGGCGTCTTTGCATCGATCATTGGTGCGGGCCTGCTGTCATGGCTGCTCACGCGCCGGATCAGCCAGCCGATAGAACAACTTTCCCAAGCGGCCCAGGCGGTCGCGGCAGGCAACTACGACGTGGCCGTCCCGCATGACACCTTCGGGCGCGAACTCGCTGCGTTGTCCGATGCCTTCGAAGACATGGCCGTCCAGCTCGCCGCTACGGAGGCGACCCGGCGGCGATTGCTCGCCGATCTGGCCCACGAGCTTCGCACGCCGCTGGCGACGCTCGAAGCCCACATCGACGGCCTGGAGGACGGCATCGTTCCGGGAACGACCGACACCTACGCCGTCATGCGCCACCAGGTCACTCGTCTGCGGCGGCTCACTAGCGACATGCGGACCCTGACCGAGGTTGAAGCCCACGCACTCGACCTGCATCTGCAACCGACACCTGTTAGCGCCATCATCGAGGACGCCTGCAGTTCCGCCGAGCGCCGGTACCAGGCCAAACATGTTGCCCTCGAGTGCGCACCATGTGGTCACGACACAGTCGTGGACGTCGACGCGGATCGCCTACAACAAGTGATGGCGAACCTTCTCGAGAACGCGCTTCGACACACAACCTCAAACGGCACCGTGACGGTCGCCTGCTCATGCACCGCTGGCAGCACCCTCATCACCGTCACTGACACCGGCGACGGAATATCCCCAGACCAACTGAACGCCGTGTTCGACCGATTCCACCGGGCCGATACGTCCCGCCACAATGACGGGGAAGGCAGCGGTCTAGGCCTGACAATCGCCCGGGGCATCATCACCGACCACCACGGAACCCTCACCGCCGAAAGCGAAGGCCTGGGTCGAGGCGCGCGATTCTGCATCACGCTGCCTACGCCGCATCACGAGTGAATGCTACGGCCGTCAGGCGCGCCAGGGTCGGAGCCAAATGCGCAGCACCTAGATGCGTCGATCCCAGCGAATCGGACTTCGAGGCCCGCTCGTTTGCCCGCCATTGGGATAGTTGTAGGTTGCATCTATGCAGGGTGCCACCAGCGCAGAGCTGGCCCGCGAGTTCGTCGCGCTGATCCACAGTTTCGGAGTGCTGCGCAGCGACAGCACTCCCTGTGGGCAGCCGATGTCTGTCTCCAGCGCGCACGCGCTGTGCGAACTTCGGGCCAGGGGCGCGCTGAGCCAGCGCGAACTCGCCGAGCAACTGGGACTGAAGCCCAGTTCAGTGAGCAGGCTCCTGGACCAGTTGGAAGCGAGAACCTGGACCCAGCGCCGCCCGGCTCCAACAGATGCTGACCAGCGAACAAACGCGGTTGTGCTCACCAACGCCGGGACCACAATCGCTGACCAGGTACTGGCCGCCCGCTCGGCTCGATTCGAACGACTACTCGAATGCATTCCCGTGGAACAGCAGCCGAACGTCATCAGTGCGCTGCGCCTGTTGAAAGAGGCTGCCAATGAAGTTGCGTAACGCCACCCTCGCAGCGATCGGCCTGGTCGCTATCGCGGGTTGCTCGCAAAATCTGGACGCGCTAGCCGAACGGCAGTCCGCCGTAGCCAGCGCGGGCGCGACCGTAATGCCTTTCGACCTCAACGCCACCACCCACTTTTTCACCGATACCGACTTCGGTGGCGTCCAGACGGTCAACGCAAACAGCCCTTCCGATACAGGCAATATCAATCTCATCAGGGAACACCTGGCCGAAGAGGCAAGCAAATTCCGCGCCGGTGACTTCTCCGACCCCGCAGCTGTTCATGGCGATTCCATGCCCGGCCTGCCAGTGCTGCGCCAGCGTCACGCGGACGTCAGCATCAAAGTGACGAACACCGCCTCAGGGGCCACCCTCACGTACCGCGCGAGTGCCCCGGCGGTAGTCGGTGCGCTTCACGAGTGGTTTGGTGCCCAGCGAATGGATCACGGCAGTCATGCCATGAACATGAACTAACGACACCTGGCAGAGCGGAGAACCAGCCACGCCCCGACCCAGACCCCCAACTCAACCCACGCCGAAGCAAGAACGATTAACTTCCCCGGTGGGTCCGGGTTTGGGCACTCTAAATGATCCGCAGCCCGTTCACGGCGCGAGTTTGGTGGGCGGCGGGGGCGGTCGTGGAGGTGTGTGGCGGTCGCTTTCGCAGTTTTTGAGGATGGCGGTGATGTGGGGCAGGCTCGTCCATAGCCACCGTTCATGCCAGGCGATCATGTGTTCTCCGATTTCGGCGGTTTGGGCTTCCCGCGCGGCGAGCCAGGCGTGCCA
>JAUPKO010000387.1 GCA_030837395.1 Actinomycetota bacterium
GCTTCAGGAACGTCAGGCGACGGTTGCCAAAGTTGTATGCCAGGGCGCCGAACGGCTCCGGCCGCAGCGAAACGCTCGGTGACAGGGACAAGCACTCGTCCAGAATCGTCATCAACGTGAATCGAGTTTGGGGTGTGTGGCGCCTAGTAGACGCCGCACATCCCGTCGATCGACACATCCTCGATCAGCGTCTCAACGCTGAACTCCTCCACCGACACGTTCTCGTCCATCCGGGCCTCCTTGGGATTCGCCATCTGGCGATTCGCGCACAGTAATGGCACTCAGCGCCAATAAGCAAGGGTTACTCCGGAAACTGCTACCGTCGCGTCGTCGTGAGCACTAACCAGGCCGCCGGACGGCCTCCCGCCACCAGTCACGCGGCGATTGAGGCCGCGGCGTTCGCAGTGTTCGCGCGACAGGGCTTCGACGAGACCACCACGGACGAGATTGCCGAGGCCGCGGGGATCGGCAGGCGGACGTTGTTCCGATACTACCCGTCCAAGTACGACATTCCCTGGGGGCAGTTCGACGCCAGCCTCGCCGACTTCCGCGCCGTGCTGGCCCACGAGTCATCAGACCTGCCGCTATGGGTGGCTGTTCAACAGGGCGTCGTGCGGTTCAACACCTTCGACGACTCCGTACTCGACTCACATAGGGCACGCATGCGGCTCATCCTGCAGACGCCCTCGCTGCAGGCGCACTCCGTGCTGATGTATGAACGCTGGCGCGCCGTCATCGCCGATTACGTCTCCGCTCGAATGGGGCAGCCGTCCGACAGCCTCCTGCCACGCAGCGTTGGACACGTGAGCCTGGCACTGGCGATCTCCGCTTATGAGCAATGGCTCAAGCCACGCCCCCCGAGGCTGACCGTCCTGCTCGACAGAGCGATGAACGGGCTGCGTGACTACCTGCAACCTCATGGGTGACCACCTGCCCCCCGATCCTGTCCCGCGACCTCCCGCAAGCCGGACCGTCCCGGAGGGGTTTCGCGCTCGGATGAGCCTGGGCGTGAAGTCGTGGGCCGGTAGTCGCGTCCTCGTTGGTGGATCGCCGTGGAAGGTCAGCACGCTTGCTCCCACCGTCCAGGGCCTGGTCCTGCGCCTGCGTGCCGCCGGCGCCGCAGGCATTCCTCTGCACACCGGCCGCGACCGAGCCGCCGTGCGCGTCCTGCTAGACAGGGGATTCGCCGAGCGGGCACCGGGCTCAGTCGCAAGCGAAAGCGCGGCAGGCGTGGACATCGTCGTCCCAGTCCTCAACGATCCTGAACGACTGCGCGAGCTCCTCGCCACCCTCCCAACCGGACGGGTCGTGGTCGTCGACGACGGGTCGACCGACGCCGCAGCGACCGAGGAAGTCGCGACGGCGGTCGGTGCCCGCGTCGTGCGGCACGCCGTCAACCGAGGTCCGGCGGCGGCCCGCAACACTGGGCTGCAGCAGACCACCGCCCCGTTCGTCGCGTTCATCGACGCGGACTGCCTCGCAGACCCTTCGTGGCCAACCGGCCTCCTCCGTCACTTCGACGACCCCACCGTGGCTGCCGCGGCCCCCCGAATCAAGCCCGACGACAGCGGCTCATCATTGCTTGAGCGTTACGAGACAACCCGCTCCTCCCTCGACATGGGCGGCCAGCCCGAACTCGTGCGGCCCGGCGCACGACTGGGCTTCGTTCCCTCCGCCGCCCTCGTTGTTCGCCGCTCCGCGATCCAACCCGGCGGTTTCGACGAAGACCTGCGGCTAGGTGAAGACGTCGACCTCATCTGGCGTCTCGCCGAGGCAGGGTGGCTGATCCGCTATGACCCGTCCGTCACGGTCCGGCACCGCACGCGCAGCCGCCTGAGGTCGTGGCTGCGCCGCAAGATGGAGTACGGCACGTCCGCTCCCCTCCTTGAGCAGCGTCACGCTGGTCAACTCGCACCGGCTCGCCCCACGATTTGGAGCATTGCCACCGTGACCCTGACGCTGGCTGGGCATCCGCTGATCGGCGCTGCCGTTCAAGCGGTGCCGTTCTCGATCCTTGCCCTCAAGTTCCGCCGGCTTCCGGATGGGACCGTCCTCGCGGCCCGTGTTGCGGCTCTCGGGCTGGTCGCTGACATCGTCAGTGTCGGGCAGGGCCTTCGCAGGGAGTGGTGGCCCCTCGGCGCAGTAGTCATCCTCGGCAGTGCGTGGTCGAGTCGTGCTCGCGTGGGCGCCGCGATGATGCTGACGCCACTCGCCTTGGAATGGGTGAAGGAGCGTCCGGCCGTCAACCCCATCTCCTATGCCGCTCTGCGTCTGGTCGATGACGCGGCCTACGGCACCGGCGTCCTAGCAGCCAGCCTGCAGCACAGGGAATGGAGAACACTCACTCCTCGGCCACTGTGAGTAGTCCGGCAATGGTCCCACGAGGGGTCCAAACCACGGGGAGAGCCGAAGTGCGGGGGTGAGGTGCTGATCTCGCACGAGCGGCGGCAGTTGGCTGTTCACTCGGCAGGGGACGTCGGTGAGGGTTCAGGGCGCAGCCGCTCATCGACGGGATCTGCGTGAGCCGTGGGTATCGATTTGGTAACGGGCCTTGTGGGATTGCGTTCAGCGGTGTTCAGTGTGGCCTGCTGGTCATACCAGTTGTCCAGTAGGCCAATATGGCCGATCTATCGGAGGCGATATGAATACGAAGACACTCCTGGGGCGGCGCCCCGCGCGCCGGTTCACTGGCGTTGCCGCTCTTGCGGCGAGCACGCTCGTGCTCGCAGCCTGCGGTTCCGGATCCTCCGGCGCTGAGTCGACTGATGCAGCGGCTTCAGCAGCTGCCTCGCCCGCATCGGCCGCGGCCGCCGCCGGCGACGCGGGTGAGTGCACCAACCTGAACGTGCTCTTCCCACAGACCCATGCCGGAGCATCCGAGATCCTCAAGGCAGGTTTCGAGACTGCGAACCCGGGTCTGACGATCACGCCGACTCTGATCCCCTATGACGAGTTGCAGCAGAAGGCAACCCTCGATGTCCAGTCGGGCGCAGGGAACTTCGACGTCTTCGACATGTGGTACGTCAGTGTGGGCGCACTGGCCAATGACGGCGTGATCGCGCCGCTGGATGACCTTGTGGCAGACCCCGAGGTCAACGCCCAGGACTTCATTCCTTCGATCTATGACGCCTACTCCCTCGTTGACGGTCAGCGGTACGCGCTTCCCTTCGATGGCGATACTCAGGTTCTGTTCTACAACAAGGAGATCCTCGACCGAAATGGGGTGACGCCGCCCACAACATGGGACGAGTACGCCGCGGCCGTCAAGAAGATCACGGACGCAGAGAAGAGCAACGGGGTATACGGCGCCGCGCTGATGGCGCAGAAGGCGCCGATCATCATCGCCAGCACCTACGCCAACAGGCTTGCAGGATTCGGTGGGGGCTTCCTCGACGCAGACGGCAACCCCACGCTCGGCACCCCCGAGGCGATCGCCGCTGCACAGGCCATGCTCGACGTAGCGGAGGCTTCACTTCCGACTCCGGCAGAGACTGCCTTTGACCAGGCGCTTGGCGCATTCCTGGGGGGCAAGGCGGCCTTCATGGAGTTCTGGACTGACCTCGGTGTCTTCGCAGAGAATCCTGATCAGTCGCAGATCATGGGTAAGTGGGGCGTCGTCGAGCTCCCTGTCGGCGGCTCCGCCACCTCGTCGTTGGCTGCGCTGGATGCGGGCTTCTCGATGGCGATCTCGACGGCCACCAGCTGCTCCGACCTGGCGAAGCAGTTCGTGGTCTACAGCACGTCGCAGCCGGTCAATCTCGAACTCATCACCACGACGGGTTCGGGTATCGACCCCAGCCGCCAGTCGACCCTGATGGCGCCGGAATACATCGAGTTCGCGCCTCAGGTTCAGGCGGTTGCGCAGAACAGTCTCAATGGCGCGCTCGTGTGGCCCACGGCCCCTCAGGCGCCGGAGCTGATGCAGGTGCTAGCTGATGGGCTTGCCAACATGATGGCCGGCAGCGGCACTGCAGAGGAGACAATGGCCTCCGTCAACGAGCAGTGGCAGTCGATCCTTGGCTGACAAGGCCATGCCGTCACGGGGTCAGTCGCGTGTCGGGTGGGGCCTTGCCTCACCCGCCATCGCGGCTGGCCTCGTGGTGTCCATCTATCCTCTCGTTTACCTGGTTGCCACGAGTGTCACCAAGTCGACCCTGGGCAAGCCCTTCCAGGAGTGGGTCGGCCTCGGCAATTTCATGAAGGTCGTGGCCGACGAGACCTTCACTGACTCCTTGGTCAGATCGGTCCTCGTCGCAGTCCTCGGTGCTCTGTTCCAGACTTCCCTGGGCCTTGCCATTGCTCTCGCGCTTCGCGCTCTCGTGCGTGGAGTCGGTGCGATAACGACGCTCATCCTTCTGCCACTGCTCACACCACCCGTGATGGCCGCGGTCATCTGGAAGCTGGTGCTCGACCCGACGGGTGGAGTGTTCAACGGAATCCTTCGCGGCCTGGGGTTCACCGAGGAGCCCATCTCGCTTCTTGGGTCATCGACCTGGGCCATCGTGATGATCGCGCTGGCTGACGCCTGGCAGTGGACGCCCTTTGTGGCCATTCTTATTTACGCTGCGCTGCTCACGCTGCCCGACGAGGTTTATGAGGCGGCCAAGATTGATGGAGCAGGACCATGGCGGAGCTTCGTCAACATCACCCTGCCTCTTGTAATGCCGGCCTTGATCGGCATCTTCATGATCAAGTTGATCCTGTCATTCAAGTTGTTCGATGCGATCTACATCCTCACGGCAGGCGGTCCCGGCGACACCACGACTTTGTCCGGCTACCTGATCTTCCGGACGGGACTACGCGAATTCAACGTCGGCGCCGCCGCTGCGATGACGCTGGTGTTCGTGTTGGTTGTCACGATCGTCACTCTGCCGGTCATGTGGGCGAGTAAGAAAGCGAAGTACTGATGTCACAGACGATGCCCGCGGCCAAGCCGATCACCTCGAGCAAGGGACTCACGGTCCTCCGTTCCGTCTTCCTTGCATTCGTCATCGCTGCTGTGATCCTGCCGCTCTTCTACCTCGTCACTCTCACCTTCACTCCCCAGAGCGAGATCCTGTCTGGTCGACTCATCCCTGCATCGCTGACTCTCGACAACTGGCCCGCCTATTGGGAACGCATTCCAATGCTTACGTTCGCCAGGAACTCGGTGTTGGCAGCCGTTATGGGGACGGTGCTCTCTCTTCTGATTGCGACCCCGGTTGCTTACGCAATCGTCCGTCATCGGACCGGCGGTGGAGTACTGCCCACCTACGTCTTGTCGGCGTTCATTGCTCCACCGGTCGTGGCCATCATCCCGATGTTCTTCCTGCTGAGGTACATCGGGCTCCTAAACAACGCAGCAGGACTTGGGCTCATCTACGGACTCGTGAACGTTTCCGTGGCTGCTTGGCTTCTCTTCTCGTTCATCGAGCGAATTCCCGTAGAGATCGAAGAGGCGGCAGTGCTCGACGGAGCCGGGGTGCTGCGAACGATCTGGCATGTGGTCCTACCCCTTCTTGCTCCCGGGCTCGCTGCGACGGCCATCATCTTGCTTATCCTGAACTACAACGAGTTCCTATTCGCGGTGACCATGTCGCAGAGCGTGGACTCACAGACGCTGCCAGTGGCGATCTCCCTGTTCCAGGGCGACCGAGGAGTGCAGTTTGGCCAGATGGCCGCCGCATCGATGACAGCCATGATCCCGGTGTACGTGATGGCGCTGATCATGCAGAAGTGGCTCGTGGGTGGCCTGACAAGTGGAGGTGTGAAGTAGTGAGCATTCGTATTGAGTGCGTCGAGTTCGTTGGGCTCCGGTCGCCGCTTGAGCCGCCCGCTCGGTTCTCATGGGGGACTGCCGAGGCGCGCAATGTCGGTCTGGTTCGCATTGAGCTCGACGATGGCACAGAAGGGTGGGGAGAGACGAGCGTCACCTTCCCGCTATGGTCCCTCGAGGAGCGTGCCGCCACCGTGAATCAAGGGCTAGCGATGCTCTTCAAGGGCAGGATCTGCCAATCCATCGAGGACGTTCGCGACCTTGTTACCGAGGTGGACGCAGCGACCACTCGTCTGCGCCCACTGTGGGCACCTGTCGCCATCAGCGCTGGCATTGCGGCCATTGAAATGGCCCTGCTCGATGCGCTGGCCGTGCGTGCACAGGTCCCTCTGTGGCAGATGCTCGGTGGTGAGCCGTTTGACGTCCCGCTGTACGCCGTGGGCTTCACTGGCTCACCAGAACAGGCGGCGGTGCAGGCACAGACAGCGATCCAGGAAGGGTTCTCAGCAGTAAAGGTACGGCTCGGGTTCGGCATGGACGCAGACCTCGAACTGCTCACAGCTTTTCGCAAGACCCTCGGCTCAACGTCGACGATCCTGGCTGACGTAAACATGGGATGGAGTGTCGAGCAGGCTCTCGAGATGCTGCCGCTGTTAGAGGACTTCGATCTCGGTTGGCTCGAGGAGCCGGTAGGGCGCATGGACCTCGCAGGGCTTGCCGCAATCGGACAACGCACCAAGACGCCGCTGGCCGCGGGCGAGAACTGCTACTCACTTGAAGAGGCAAGTGTGCTAATCAAGGCGAGAGCGGTGAACGTCTTCATGCCGGACATCGCCCGCTTGGGCGGGCTGTTGAACTCCATAGTGGCAGTCCAGCGGGCACAGGGCGCAGGACTGGACTACAGCCCCCACCACTACGCGTCAGACATCGGCTTCTCCGCCATGTTGACTCTCTGCGCCGTGATGGGTCCTTCTCAGCCGATTCTTCGTGACATCACCCCCTGGGCCCTACGGCACGAGGTACTTCTCGAACCAGTGGCGCTCTCGGACGGAACGGCGCGAGTCAGCAATGACCCGGGTATTGGGCCCAGGCCGAACATGGCGACCATCGAGAGGTATCGAGTCCTGTGAGCGAGTTCTCTTTCGACCAGGTGGCCTCTCAGAGACTGTGGACAGTTGCAGTCGAACAACTCCGGTCAAAGATTGAGAGCGGCGAGATCCCCGTCGGAAGCCAGCTACCTAGCGAGCGGGTTCTGTGCTCGGAACTCGGGATCAGTCGCGTGTCTCTGCGTGAGGCACTGCGCGTGCTCCAGGCAACCGGCTATGTGCAGACGAGGCAAGGAGCAGGCACATTCGCGCGGCTGCCGGAGGAGCGCGAGCAGGCGACCTCCCTTTGGTTCGCCAATGACTTGCACGTGATTGAGCTTCTCGAGATGCGCATTGTCATCGAACCCGGTGTGGCCGCGTTCGCGGCTCGGCGGCGTACAGATGATGACCTTGTCGCGATGGAGTGCGCTGTCAGTGACATGCGGCGGGCCGCCGAACTCGGCGATCGACTCATGGTCGTCGCCGCTGATGCGGAGTTCCACCGGGTCATCGGGCTGAGCGTTCGCAACGCGGCGCTGGGTGACCTCATGGAGCAGTTCCAGGAGCAGTCCGGCATGGAGCGGCGGGCCTCCCTTTCCGTGCCGGGCCAGACACAGCGCGCCCTCGACGGCCATCAGGCGATTCTCGACGCGATCAGGTCCGCCGACGCGGAGCTAGCCCGCAAGGCCATGCAGAGCCACCTTGAAGACGCAATGCACATCACTCACGAGTATGCCGAAACGATTTCACAGTCAAAGGAGAAGAAGAAGTGAATCCCAACGGCGCGACGCCGCAGATCGACCCTCGGTCAGGCACGGGACTGCAGGAGGTCCGGGTCACGATCAGCCCCAAGGATTTCCTCAAGGGAGCCCCCATGGAGGTAGGGCGGAAGGGCGTGCGTGATCTCAAGCTGATCTACCCCGAGACCGGGTTCGACGCCATGAGCCTCTGTCTGGGAGTGGTCGAGATCGACCCCGGTCACCACTCGCCCCTCCACCGGCACAACTGTGAGGAGGTCTACTACGTCATTCAGGGACAGGGCGAGATCGAGGAATTTGGAAAGCGCCATCCCATCCAGGCGGGAGATGCAGCCCTGAACCGCAGGAACATCGAGCACCGGGTCTTCAACACCGGAACCGAGACCCTTCGGCTCTGCGTCGTAGGCGGCATCATGTTCGTCCCCCTGCTCCCGACGTGGCCGACGGAGTCGCCGTATGAGGTTCTCGAGCCCGGGGACGAGGCGTAGATCCAGCGATGGACAGCGTGGTTTCGTTGGATCCCCGCGATGGGTCCATCACTGAGATCGTCGCATTGGCGAGTGATGCCGAGGCGGTCGACACGGCTTGCAGATCGGCGGCTGTGGCGGCCGCTGATCTGCAGCGTCTGTCGTTGGTCCAAAGAGCCGAGATGCTCGTGCGACTGGCGGCCGCTCTGGATCGGGAGGCTGAAGAGCTGATCCAGGTCGCAGACCGTGAGACGGCTCTCGGCGCCACACGACTAGCCGGGGAACTCACCCGAACGACGAATCAGTTGCGCCTGTTCGCGACCGTGATCACCGATGCCGCCTGCTTTGATGCAGTCATCGATCACGCGGATGCCCAAAGCACCCCCCCCGCGCCGGACCTGCGACGGCTCCTGGTTCCCATCGGACCGGTGGCGGTCTTCGGTGCGTCCAACTTCCCGTTTGCATTCTCGGTGGCCGGTGGTGACACGGCCTCAGCCTGGGCAGCTGGTTGCCCCGTCGTCGTCAAGGCTCACAGTTCGCACCCAGCACTGTCATTGCAGGTCACGGCGGTGATTCGAGCTGAGCTCGAACAGGCAGGGCTCAACCCTGACATCCTCGCCGTCGTCTACGGTCGTGACGCGGGGAAGATGCTTGTCCAGCATCCGCTGATTCAGGCCGTCGGCTTCACTGGATCCGAGACCGGCGGCCGCACCCTGATGGACCTGGCCGCGAACCGTCCGTCTCCCATTCCCGTGTACGCCGAGATGGGCTCCCTGAATCCACTTATCGTGTCGCCGGGAATGGCCGACAACATCGAGGAACTCGCGGCGGGAATCAGCGGCTCGCTTCTCCTCGGCCATGGACAGTTCTGCACCAAGCCCGGTCTCCTGTTCATCCCATATGGGCCTGCCGGCGACAGGCTCGTCGAGGCGCTCAGCCATGCGATCGCAGCGGCAAGTCCGGCATACATGCTGTCGCTAGGCATTCGAGACGCATTCGTCCAGAATGTGGCAGCCATTGCGGAACTAGACGGAGTGACGTCGCTCGTGGGCCCAAGCGCAATGGATCAGCGCAGTAGTAGCTCCACGGGTGCGCTGGCGGAGGCTGACGCTCGCTACGTCGTGGAGGAGCCATCGGTCATGACCGAATGCTTTGGTCCCGCAGCCCTGGTTGTCCGATACGAGTCCCTTAACGACCTACTGCCTGCGGTCTCTGCCGTGCCCCCCTCGTTGACACTGTCTATTCATGTGAAACACGAAGAGCAGGCGTTCGCTGCTTCCCTCATCGAACTGGGGCTCCAAGGTGCAGGGCGTCTCATCATCAATGGGTTCCCGACGGGGGTTGCAGTGAACTGGGCGCAGCACCACGGAGGCCCATACCCTGCGTCCTCGTCGCCAATGTTCAGCTCGGTCGGGGCTTCAGCGTTGAGGAGATTCCTGAAGCCAGTTGCCTTCCAAGGCTTTCCAGATGCATGGCTGCCCATGGAGTTGCAGGAGTCGAATCCGCTCGGCATAACGCGGCGGGTCGACGGGAAACTGCACCTTGGTCAGTCGGAAGTCTAGGCCGTTGATGCAGGATCGAGATGCTCCCATCGTCACTCACTGGGGGTCCTACACCGCCCAGTCCCGAGACGGGGAGATCGTCTCCGTCGTGGGAGCGGAAAGAGATCCTCAGCCCTCCGCGATCGGACAGAACCTCGTGGGGGCCCTACGCAACCGTTCACGTATAACCGCACCGGCGGTCCGCGTCGGATGGTTGGAGGGTGCCCCGAGTGGCTCTGGTCGGCGCGGTGGAGACTCGTTCGTCGAGGTCGGCTGGGATGAAGCGTTCGATCTGGCTGCCATGGAACTCGATCGGGTCAGGCGCGACCACGGGAATGCTGCGATCTTCGGAGGCTCCTACGGGTGGGGCAGTGCAGGGCGTTTCCACCACGCCCAATCCCAGGTGCATCGCTTCCTGAACGCCATTGGCGGCTACACCCGCTCCGTGAATACCTACTCGCACGCGGCCGAGGAGGTCGTGCTGCCTCGCATCGTCGGGGATCGAGAGTGGTTCCTGTCAGGTGTTCCACGTTGGGTTGACATCCATGACCACACTGATGTGGTGGTGGCCTTTGGCGGCCTACCCGCGCGCAGCACTCAGGTGTCTCCGGGGGGTGTCGGCGCGCATGTCAATGCTGACTGGCAGGAAAAGTGCGAGCGGCGCGGCGTGGAGTTCATTCTCATCAGTCCCATGCGCGACGAATCGGTACTGAGGCAGGCACAGTGGGTACCGATAAGGCCGAACACAGACGCGGCCATGATGCTGGCACTCACGCATTGGCTGATTGATAACGACGCAGCTGACTGGGACTTCGTCGAGCGGTGCTGTGTCGGAGGGGATTTCGTCCGTGCGTATGTGCTGGGCCACGTGGATGGGCAGGCCAAGGATGCAAGGTGGGCATCCGAGATCTGCGGGGTGCCTGCCGAGGTCATCGAGTCCATCGCAGCCCGTCTGGTGGGGCGTAGATCACTTGTCACGGTTACCTGGGCCCTGCAGCGGCAGCACCACGGTGAGATGAACTATTGGGCAGCCTTCACCCTGGCTGCTGTCGCCGGCTCAATGGGATTCCCGGGAGGAGGAGTAGGAACCGGGTATTCCTCGATGCACAACGCTCATGTGGTCTCGCGGGTATCGGCTGCAGCGGCTTTGCCACAGCTGGAAGCCCCGATCCGCGACTTCATCCCTGTTGCGCGCATCGCGGACATGCTCCTGAATCCCGGAGGATCGTTCGACTATGACGGCAGTACGCATCGATATCCGGACGTGCGACTGGTGTATTGGATCGGCGGCAATCCGTTCCACCACCATCAAGACCTCAATCGGCTTCTCACCGCCTGGGAGAAGCCGGAGACAGTGATCGTGCATGAGCCCTATTGGACTGCCACGGCAAAACGTGCCGACATCGTCTTCCCCGTCGCGCTACCGGTCGAACGAGCGGATATCGCAATCGGCATGGGGGACCCGTGGCTGCAGTGGATGGCACCGGTTGCGGACCCGCCTCGAGGCGTGCTCACCGACTACGGGGTCTTTGCTGAACTGGCGAAACGGCTTGGAGCATCGGACCGATTCACGGAGA
>JAUPKO010000388.1 GCA_030837395.1 Actinomycetota bacterium
ACCGCGGACCCCGCACCGCTGCCGAGTTGGCTGAGGCTGCCGAGGCTGTTGGTCATGGCTGGGCCGGCGCCGAGCAGGGGTGTCATGGAGTTGGTGGGTGTCGTCGGGCTGGTGGGGGTCATGGTGCCGCCGATGCGGGTGTAGGCGGCGGCGAGTTGGCGCATGCGGGTGGCCAGGAGGCGGTTTTGGTCTTGGGTGGTCGACAGTTGGCGCTGCATGGCGGCGAGTTTGTCGTCCATGGCCGTGACGAGGAGTTTGACCCCGGCCGGTGAGGAGGTGGCCGGGGCGATGGCGGCGGCTTGGGTGGCGGCGGTGGCGCGCACGGCGGTGGCCCCACCGCGGCCGGCTTGAGCTTCGGCCCGCCCGGCGGTGGCGTTGGTGGTGGTGTGCTCGTCGAGGGCGGTGCCGGTGTTCCACTGCCCTTGGTAGCCGGCGGCGGCGGTGCTGGCCCCGGTGGCGGTGGCGCTGGTTCCCGGTGGCGGTGGCGGGGTCGGCGGCAGGTCGGTGGGCGGGTGCAGCGGGCCGCTGGCCGGAGCGGGGTAAAGGCCCTGGCCCTGGCCGAGGGCATGGTCGATCCGGGCGACATAAGCACCCACACCACTCACCCGATCCACGCTAACGACCCCACCCAATAACAACAGCCAACGAGGCTTGGCTTGGCTTGTCAGACGACGGAGGTAGCCTCGGCGACGTGGCGAAAGTCGGAGCCATCGTCCCAGCCCTCAGCGGCGGATGGATGATCGTTCCACCGATCTACTGCGGCGCCGGACATCGACTCGGTCCAGGTCTGTGTCTCGTCGGCCACCAGCCCTGTCCCTGCTCCGGACACACCACCTGGACCTGCGACCAGTGCGGGCACACGACTTACGCTCCTCTCCTGCGCACCGAGTGCAAGCCATTGGCCGGCGCCGCAGACCCGGCCATCTACCGCTGAGCGACTCATGCGTCGACCGCCATCGACAGAGGCAGCAGCACGCCCGCGCAACGAGCGGCATACACGACGTCGGAAACATTGCCCTGCCGCCAGGACAGCAACGCCTCCATCCGGCGACACAGCGAAGCCTCGGACTGGTAGGTCAGAAGCTGTTGCGGGTCCTCGATACCGATCAGACCCGGCCGTTGCGCTGAGGCCATCAACACCGCGCTTTGATACTCAGACTCCAGCGCCACCCAGTCCTGCTCGGTAGGCCACCGACGCGAAAGAATAGCTCTGGCAACAGATTCGGCAACCCCAGGCATCTCCGCAGCGCAGTTGAACACAGCCTCCTGAGTCACCAGCAGTGCATAGCTGTCAACCACCGCCGGATCGGCACGTTGCATGTCTAAGAACAGCGATGCGTCCACCGTCTCCAAGCGATGCGACCGCGACCGAGTCAGCGTCGTCGCGGCCGCCTCCGCCGGACGACTGCTCGCGGTCACCCCCACGACCACATCGGGCGTGGCCTCCCGCATGATCTCCGATTCATGCGGCCACGACGTCGCCACCGCCGACACCACATCGCCGCGCGCCTGAATCGCCCGCACCGCCGTTTCACCCGGATTGCTCCACCCAACCCAGCGCGCATCGAAATCAGCATCGAAGCGTGCCGCCAACGACATGGATCGTGGAATGAACACCCCAACCGGGATGTAGCTGTTGCCTTCATTCGTGGCCACCCACAACTCCGGCACCCCCGCCGCCCCCCGGCCGACCGCCACCGCCCACTGCAACACCGGATAGACCGCACTAGACGCCGCCACCAAATCCGCAACCGCCGATCGAGCCAGCTCCAGGTCAGAGGTTGAAACGTCACGTGACACCCGCTGCGGGCGAGGCGAATCGTTCAACGTCGGAACGAAACCAGCCGCAGCGGCACCGCCTCCCGCAGCCCCGGCGCCCGAACCCACGCCCAAGCCGCCCGCAGGCGCACCACCCGATCCCGGCGGCATGGCGGTCGCCGACGGCGGCAACACCGAGCCATACGGCGACAGCGGCGCTGACGGGGCGCCGCCAACAGGACCGGGCCCGCCGGACGCAGGCATCGGCGGTGCAGCAGGCATCGCCATCGGGGCCGCGCCAGGAGACATCGACCCGCCACCCGCTGCGGCCACACCGCCGCCGCCAACAGATGAAGACCCGGCCGCGCCCGCCGCACTCGTCGGAACGCCAGCAGTCGATGGCGGCGCTGCCGACGTCGGCGCGCCAGCGGCTGTCAACGGAGACACCAACGGTGCCAGCGGCGCCCTGGCCAACTGTGAACCCAGCCCAGCCGCACCGGGACCACCACCACCACCACCACCACCGCCGCCGCCACCGCCGCCGCCAGCTCCGCCCGCAGCACCGCCGGAAGGAGCACCCGCCGCCGCCACGCTCTTACCCACGTTCTCGCCGACCGATGACGACGCCGCTGACACCGCCGCCGACTGCGTCAGAGCCGACGGATTCGCAAGCCCACCAGCTGAGTTGAGATTCGCCGAACCGCCAGCAGCCGCACCCATCGGGCTCTTACCCAGCAGCCCCGCCAGCGGGCCCGCACCGCTACTCGCAGCACCCCCGAGGGGGGCGCTCGATGCCCCTCCCCCCGGAGACGGCATGGACGGCATAGGTGATACAGCGGATTTCGCTGCCCCTGCTGCCGTTGGGGTGGATGCGTCTACTCGTCCAACGTTGCTGGGTGTTGCAGGCACTCCTTGCGCATCTCCCGATGAGACTCCACCCGAGGAAGAATCTGCGTGGCCTGTATTGCCGGTGCCATTCCCCTTGGCGGCTGCGTCCCCAGCGTCAGTGCTGTTCGATGCCCCCGCACTTTCATCATGGCCGTTAGTCACCGCTGAGCTCTCACTTGCCCCGTGGTCGGCAGGTTTCTGCGATGGTTCGTCCGCGTGGCCCTGATTGCCGGTAGTGGACTGCTCTGACGGCTTGTCCCCAGGGCGCTGGCTGTTGGTCGATTGATCTGACGATTTATCTCCGTGTCCCTGATTGCTACGACTCGATGGATCCCGGGCATCGCCACCACCGTTTCCACTAGGAGACAGTGGCGGCAATGTATGCGAACCGAACAGGTGCAATTCATCGGCAACGATTCCGTGCAGTTCAGTTGCGTAGGAGTAGATTTCGCCGCGGTACTTGGTAAGTATTGGCGCCACGTTGACGATTCCACCTGCCGGCGTTGCGCGCAGAGTAGCTTCAATTTCACGATGAGCTTCGTCGTGAGCGGCTCGCATCTTGAGCTTCGCGCTACCTATGCTGTCGCCTATTCGGGCGGTGCCGCTGCCGGCGACATCAAGTGTCGTGTGCAGCCTGTAATGGGCCTCATGTTCACTTTGATAGTGGACGTATGCAGCCTCTGCTCCTACTCCGTCTGTCCACGCCGCGTTAAAGACGTTGTCTGTGTTGGCTTTCGCCGCTGATGCGGCATCGGCGTGACTTTCAGCGCGGCGGCTGAAGCCCTGAGCTGTGTCCTTAAGCGCGGACTCGGACTCGGTTGGCCAGACTTCGCCAAGTAGTGCTGCGGTGAACAACCCATGAGGCCGTGGCACGTCTCCCATGCTGGAAGTCCACGTTGCGGCGTCGAATCCATCAGCACCCTTCGCCGCGGCCGCATGAAACATGTTCAGCATTCGCGTGGCCGCTGACGAAGCCGACGACGTAGCACCATCCCGGTTGGATGCGTCCATTATCACCGGGGAAGGCCGCAAACTTTTTGCAGAGTATCAATGGCGCTATTTGTGGCGTCGTTCTGCTTGTTGAGGTCGTCGACGCCGATCTTTTCGTTGTTCGCGGCTACGGTCAGGTCAAAGACGTTGTCAACATACGTACGGGCTGCGTCCGCTACTTCCGTGGGAACGGAGGGTGTCAGGGCATTTTGAACTGCCGCAGCACTATTCATCATGCGGATCACCACGGGAAGGTTTAACTGGCCATCGACTCGGACGCCTCCTTTTCCTGCCTGCCCGGTAATCCCAAGGTCTGCTATGTGGCAAAGCCTGGCTTTGGCAGCGGCCCGTTCGTTATCAGTTGCTCTAATTGTCGACGCGCTAGCACTCGTCAAGCCCTGTTCGGTGGTCCTGGACTGCCGGGTGAGGCTGTATGTGATGAGGGCTGTCGACCCTACGGCGATGGCGAGAACTAACGTGAACGCAGCGATTATGAGGCCTCGCTTTTGCCGCGATGTGTTCGGCGCCCGGCCGTGCGGGGCTGCGAGATGATGTGGCTGCCCCGGAGGCGGGGGTGTCCAGGTGCTCGTGATTTCACTTACCTCGGTCAGGTCGTCAGCGCTGATGCCGATTCGCCTTCGACTATTTCGGTGGAGGAGACTGACGACGTTGCGGTCACAATGCCCGTGATGGTCTTTTCCGAGACTTCGGCATGGCGGGTTGTCAGGGTTGCCGCGAGGGCGGCGGCGTAGCCGGTGGTGTAGTTGCCTGCGGGTATCGCGGGCAAACCTGCGGATAAGGCTGCTGTGCGTTCTTGACCGGCGGTCATTAGACCGTCGAGGGTTGATTCGGGTTCCATAGCGAACTTGTCCGTGGACATGGTTTCGATGGTAACCGGCGGGTTGCTTTGTTACACCCTGCGCTGAACCAGGAGCGCCAACAGCCGGGGATCGGCACTCCATTGGCGGCCGAGGACACCAGCGGCAGCCCACACGGAGAGTGCCGGCACTGCCGGTCCTACGAGCCGGATCGGCGAGTAGTGCGCGCCGAAGCCCAACATCAAGGACCAGGATGCGAGGTCGGGTTGCATCTCCGTCACGGCGGCCCACCAAGCGCTTTCCCAGCCCGCATCGGTGGCCGCCAGCAAGCGCTGAGTGGTGACGATGATGGAGGCGTGTTGGACATCGCGCCAGCATGGGATTGCGTCGCGGCGGGCAACAGCCTTGCGGCGGTGGTTGACTGCCGCGGTCACCGCCAGGGACCCCATCATCAGGGCGGGCCGCCCAAAAAGAAACGTGGAGGTGGGTTCGTAGCGACCGTCACCTCCGTAGAGGCGGGCGTAATTGACCTCGGCGGTCAGGACGGCCTTCTCGTCGGGCTCAAGCACTGGCCCCCACACCTCAATTGTGGGTGGGGCGATTCCAGCCGAAAGCTGCTGGGCCGTGCGCCGAGCCCGCTCCCACCACCAGCCCCACGCATCATGCGGCGGCGAAGCGACAGCGCTGTTGCTCGACGGCGGAAGTGTTGGGGAGGCCATGGCTCAAATCGCCTTGCCGACAGCGCTATTGAAGTAGTCGCAGGCTTCCTCGAAGCAAGTGAAATACTGTGTCTCGTCGCCGTCCCAACGCCGTTGGCTGGCGGTCCATTCCTTGAGCAACACAGGAGTGTCGCTGTGAGGTGCGGTGTAGTAGAACGCGTAGTACCCGCCGTGCCACGGGCCAGTGGGTAGCGCTGCGATCCTTGCCCCGCTGGTGAGATGAATCCACATCGACGCGCCGACATTGTTGGTGCTGGGTTGAAGCTGGCGGAATGGTTCAGGAACCTCGCGGTCGTCGTAGTGATGGCCCGCGACGATCCAGCCGGTTGGCGTTGAAGTCATGTCAGCAGTATCAGGCGCAGTACCGACATATTGCTGCCACCGGTGTTCAGAACTTGAACCAAATTGCGGGCGTGAGTAGCTCGGCCGCGGGACCGCGTTCTCCGTTACAACGGCTGCTGGAGTTCGTAGAGGAGTTGGGCGGCTTCGCGCCGTTTCGCGTCGTCGTTGACGATCCACTGCATCGCTTGGCCTAGTGCGATTTCGGCGTCGCGCTGGGACTCGGTCAATTCAGCGAGCGCGGCCTCGACCTCGGATGGCCCCAAGGTGTCCCGCATGGAAGATAACCGTCGGCGCAGATTCAGAACTGCTTTCGCCACTGCGAGACTGGTTCCCGCCGCCGCCGGGCCTTCGCTGAGGTTCCCACTCGCCATCTGTTGTGGTGCCGATACCGGCACGGCCGCGGTCTCGGTTTCCGGGCCCTGATCCCCCGGCGCCTTGCGGGACGGGGATTTCGGCTTGTCGGCGACCGGCTCAGGACGCCGGCCTTGTTCGACGGCCTCCCGCACGCTTCCCGCCGGCCATTCCAGCGCCCGTTCCAGCCCGACGCGGGTGGGATTCCTCAATCCGGTTGCTTTGCCTGATTCCACAGTGCGCACAGTCTTAGGTGACAGCGGGCCGCGAGCGGCAACGGCCTCTTGGGTCAGGCCGAGCTCCCGCCGGCGCTCCCGCACCCACGCCCCGAGCTGTTCCCTCGACATGATCCGTTCATCCTGCCCTAAATACCGGTAACTTCGCGCCAACCTGCCGGTTCCGGGCGCTTCCGAGTCGGAAAGTCCGCAACCGTGTGCGCATCACCACCCTGAGACGGTATCACTCCTGACCAGGCAGTTTGATCTCAGATTCGATACCAACAGGGTGGGCTAACCGGCAACTTACCGGCACGCAAAGACCCGTTATTACCGAATCGGGTTGCTTTGCGGTAATTAGATCGGTAACTTACCCAGTAGAACCGGTAACTTTGAGAGAAACGAGAGACCGATGCCCACCACAGTCACTTCGGCCGGAATCCACGACGACGAAACGAGCAGCTATCGCGGCCGACCGGTCGGCGCCGCCACCGACTATTGCCGCGGGCCGAAGGTGAAACTCTTTGTCACCGACGACCCCACTCCCTGCCAATCGGTCGGCGAAAACGACGTCGATATGTGGTTTGGAGAAGCCATCGGAGGCAGGGACCGCGCTGTGATGGCCTGCCAAACCTGCCCCTTCCGCGGGCGCTGCTCGTACAACGCGGTCGCGGCCAGAGCAACTCACGGCATCTGGGGTGGCATCGAACTGCCCGGTGACCGCGCCCAACGCCTGATCCCGGTCTACCAGCGTCTCCTGGCGCAATTCGAGGATCGCCGCCACGCTGAGATCGGCAGCGCGCCCGTCGTCGAACTCAGTGCAGAAGATCATTTCCTGCGTCGCCGCAGCACCGCTGCCTAATCACACAAGCCGCCCGGCCCTTCGGGCGGCGATGCGTCGATTAACTTCCAGCGATGTTGCGCAGTAGCGGCGACATCGGGACACCCAAAATTTCGGGGTCAAAACTCGGGGAGTCAAATCCCAGATACCTGTCGAACAGGGCCTGGAACTTCTCCCCCACATCGAGTCTCGTCCGGCGCAGGACATCGGAGATGATGTCTTCCAACTCCAAATTTGTATAGTCGCGCAACGCATTCGGCGCGATGTCAATACCAGTCAAATTGCCCTCAGTGTCCCAGCGTGCCTGCACGTCCGGGTGGAACTGGTCGCCACGGATTCCCAGAGAGGCGACGTTGAACGCGGCATGGCGGGCCCGCATCTGAGCCACCGCGTCGAGAACCTGCGCGACTTCCTCGTCCGGCGTCACTTTGCCTCCTCAGCATCTTTTCCGCGACCCTTGCGTGCTTCCCGGCGTCCTTTGACCGGCTCGGCGTTTGGCGGAGCTTCGACGCGCAGCCGGCGCTCGGGGTACAGCCGACGCTCTCCGTCGCCGCCACCAGCGCCAGCCATACCCATCGGCATCATCGGTGGCATCATTCCCGGCCCGCCGGCCGCTGGGGCGCCCGCCAAGCCCTCGGCAGCGGTCGGACGGAACGTCACCGGAGCAGCGCTCACCGGCGCGGCGGCCGGAAATATCCCGGGAGTCCCGGTCGTCGCCGCGGCTGGACTGGTCCCGCCGTAGTCACCGCCACCGAAGTCACCGCCGCCGCCACCGAAGTCACCGCCGCCGCCCACATCTTCCCCGCCGAAGTCGCCAGTTCCGCCCAGATCGCCATCCCCAGCACCGAACTGATCAGACAGATCGGGGCCACCCCCGCGCACGGCCGCCGCCGACGCGGCCTGGGTCAACCCGCCGACTAGCTGTGCGCCCGCCTGCTGCACACCCTGTCTCGCCGCCGACAAGCCACCAACCAGACCACCGACGAGTCCGGTCACCCCCCCGAGCACAGCAGGGATAACAGTCCCCAGCAATTCCGTTCCGGCACCGCCGGCCTCGCCGCCAGCTGCCGCATCGCCGCCCCCGGTCAGAGTCTCGACGCCGCCCAAATCGCCACCACCAGCATCCGCATCGGCCGCCAGGTCCGTGGTCGCCGCCACAGACCCGCTGCGGTCATCGGCGGTGGTACCACCCGGGTTCGAGCCGGAATCGTCACCGGCCGCGACAAATTCAGAAACGAGGGGCGAAGCGCCCGGCGGGGAAATCGCTCCGGCACTGTAACGCTGATAGGCGCTCAGCGCGGTGTGGTTAGCCTCAGCGAGCTGACCCTGCAGCGCGGTGATCGCCGGCGCGTAAAGCCCCACCGTCGGTGCAGTGGAGTTGGCCATCACCGCGGTTCTGAGCCGCTGGGTGAGATCCTCGAACACCCGCGGCGCGGGTATCGACGCCTTCGCGTGACGGTAATCCTCAGCATGATTGCGGATCTGCTGGGACACTTGCCGCGCCCCATCGGCCTGCCGGGTGTACTCGAGCTCCAAGTCCCGCAGGTGAGCATCGGCCTTATCGGCCGCCGACGAGGACCAACTCCCGCTCGTCGCTGACCGCGCAGACCGGACCTGCGCAGCGGCGTGCTCAAGCTCCACCGCATGGTTGTCCAACTGCGTTGCCGCCGAATCCAATCCGGTCGCGCCAGGCCCGGTGTGTATCAGCGTGCTGGCATGGTGGCCGGTCACCGGAACGGGGCCGGCTGGCAGTCCAGGGGGGTCCACGGTAGGCGGGGCCGGAGGAGCGGCCATCGCCACGACCGGAATCACACCGGCATGAGGGCCTCCGCCCACTGTCAGGGCATGACTCGACGCCAACTCCTGAGCATCGTAGGAGCCCGCATTCGCTGCGAGGTGGTCAGCGGCAACACCGATACGGGAGTGGATGCCGATCGTGGTGGCGTTGAGCACGGCCGCCGCAGCCGCCAACCGCGTGGCCATCTGCACCGATACTGCATCGGCGGCGCACGGCGTCACCGTCACCACGGTGGTCGGGGCGATTGTGGGCGCCCCGGCTGCGGTCGCGGCAGCGCCGCGGACGCCCTCGGTGTCGATGTTCAGTGCAGCCATCAGCGGTGGGAAGGTCCTTCCAGCCCGCTCAGCTCGACAGCGTCGTGGCGGCGTCGGCTTCGACGTCGCGGTAACCCTGGACGTCGCGGCGAATGTGCTCGGCGACGGACTGCGCGTAGGCGCCGAACCGCTGGCCGGCCTCGCGGCGAGCCTGAAGTGCCTCGGCGTAGGCCGCCCCCACCGTCGAGGCACCCAACTTGCCGAACGCACCCTGGGCTGCGGTCAGCGTCTCGGGAGTAACGTCCATCGCCTCGACCGCGCGGCGGCTTTCGGCATCCCACCAGCGGGCATGGTCCTCCCAGGCATCCCCATCGACAGACAGTCCATTCGCCATCGCACACCCTCCTGCTGTAGTCGGCATCTAGTCCTAAAACCCAAGGGTACGGACGGTGACGATTAACAGCAGCCACCTTCGGAGCGGCCGTTAGAACGTGATCCAGCGAGCCCGGTAGGCCGCGACTTGGTCGCTGCTGGGCCAGGCGTCGCTGGGCGGAAGGTCCGCGCCCGCTTCGTTCATGCGACGCAGATGATCGCAGCGGGCGCGCATGACCGCCAGCGTGTAGAGGTGGCACAACCGTTCAGCGAGGAGCTCCGCGGTCCACTCGGCGTTGACCTCCGGTTCGATCTGCACCCGCTGGACGAGACCGTCACCATCGACCTCGACCATCACCGCACCATCTCGGGCGGCCTCCACATATGTGGGTGCCTCGGTCGTCGTCTCCATGGCCAAACCCTACGACGGTTGACCTGCGGCTGGCTGCGGGATCGGTGGGGGTGGCACCGGAGCAGGAACCTGTGCGGGAGACGGCGGAACCGGCGCGTGCGCCGCGGCGGTCATCACCGGATCGGGTGGCTTAGTCCACCCCAGGAAGTCGCTGCTGCTGCCCATGGCACTCAGGGGCTGAAGCTGGCCGTCCATCCAGATTTTCCCGTTGCCCATCGCCATGACCGGGGGTTTGGTCCCGAATCGGGCGATGTCACCGACCTCCAACTTCGACGGTCCTACCGGATGTGTCACCGGGGTGCCCGGGGGCGGGATATCGATGCCCTGCGCCTTATAGGCCTCGGTCACACTCTGACCGGCCAGCACCGCGCGAGCCGCACCGGCTGCCTTTTCGTTGGATGCGGTGACCGGTGTGCCGTCCGGCAGCGTCACCGACTTACCGGCATCGGCCGCCGCCGGGGCTCCACCGGGGGTGCTGGCCGGCGCTGCGGCCACGGGTGCACCTTGGCTCTGATCTCCGCTCGTCGTCGCCCTCGCCCCCCGCTCGGCAGTGCCGTGGTGACCCTCCTGATCACTGTCGCTGTCGGTGAACCCGGCTTCGGCGGCGGCGGGCTTAGTCGGCTGAGCAGAGTTTCCGGACTTGTCCCCCACCGACTCGGTCGCCTTGTCGGAGGTGTCCTTTCCGGCCGGATCGTTACCAGCGCCAGGGTCCGGTCTGTCGTCTTTGAATGCCGACCCCGGATCCTTCGGGGCGGTGGGCGGCTGATCGGTGAATCCGCTTCCGGAACCGCCGAGTTGGCCAAGAGCGCCTAGTCCGCCGAGGCTGCCTAACGCAGGTGCGAGGGCGCCAAATGGAGCTGACCCCAGACCCGCCAGAGAACTTCCCAACGACCCGCCGAGTCCACCCAGGCCTCCCAGCGCCCCGAGGGCATCACCCATGCCGGCCCCCATCATCGGGTTCATACCCAGTCCGGCGAAAGGGTCCACAAGGCCCTGCCCTCCCTGACCGGTGTCCTGACCGCCACCTCCCCCGATGTCACCTTCTCCCCCCTCCACTTCCCCGCCGGCGACAGAAGGGTCGGCCGAGACCGCCGAGTCGTCGGTCTGGTCCTGCCCGGTGCTCTGCTTGACCTCCGAGGCAGCGGCCGGTGGAGTCAGCGAACCTCCAGTGGCCCGGTACTCCGACGCGATATCGGACAGGATCTGTTGCTTGGACTGGGCAGTGACCTTGGCGTCATCGAGAATCTGTTGCACTGAACTGAGCTTCTGATCCAAATACTTCTGATAGTTGCTCAGCGCCAAAGGATCATTGCTGGCAACAACCCCGGCCTGGTACGTCTTCATCTCGTTCAAAATGCCGGTGATCCGGTCACGGGCCTGCTGATTCGACGACACCGCATCGTTGATTTCCTGCGTGAGCCGATCGTCGAGGCCTTGAGCCTGCCCGGTCTTGGTCTGGTAGTCGTCACCAGCCCTTCCCGCACCGTCCGACAACCCCCCCGAGTCCTGTGGAGGCATCGGCGGGGACGGTGGCTCTCCACTGATCGGCCACCCGACCGCCGGAGCCGACGGCGGTGTGCCGTTAGCGCCAGGCCCGATAAACGGGGTGCGCTGCTGCGGCGGGGAAAGCGGGCCGGCCGGTGCTCCATAAGGGGAGCCACCGGCGGTGCCCGGATACGGCGGCGCTTTCGGGTGGTCGCCCTGCGAACTCCCAGCATGAGGCCCTCCGGCCTTACCCGGCGAAGGCACACCACCACCCATGTAGACATCAGGTTGATCAGTGTCGTCCGCGGGCGGGACCGGGCTAGCCGGCAACGGGGCCAGTAACCCCCCTGCCGCAGCGATCAAGTCGCCATGCACATCACCGACACCGTGACGCACATCCGCGGCACCAATTCCCACAGCACCCAACTCCCCATCAATCAGCCGCTTCTTCGCAGAAGTGGGCCCTTGCTAGCCCGTCAGGTCCTCTCGGTCATGGCGTGCCCCGTTCTCAGATCACCACGCTTCCAGGGCAGCCGATTTATTGCAGCCAACGCAATGTCGCCCGCAAGAGCTCGAAAGCTTTCCCCAGTTGTGAGGCGACGTTGGGTGTGGCCGCGCGAGTGGCCGGGGGAGATATCCCGCGCGCTAATGCGTGAGATAGAGCAGGAGGGAGAACGTGGGCATGCTGACGTGGAGCGGTGATGTAGGCACACGTGTGCGGCATTGCACGACGCAACGCGACACAGCCTGCATACGGCAGTGCGGGAACGGGCGTGCGCGTCATTCCGTGCGATACCGCACAGTGACATGCAGCCGCTATCGCGCGCAATAACCCGGTGTAGCACCCGCCTGCTAACACACAACACCCCGCGTGGCGTAACGCGCCAAATGTGCCATAACGCACCGCGTGGCGTACCGCATGAGATAGTTGGCGCAATATGCGGCGTGATATATTCCGGGGGAGCCGCCGCGCTATCTCACCCGACAGCGCATCAGGCAGAACGGGAGACACTGCACATGACGGTCACCGAAACCCCCACCAAACACGGACTGGACCGCATTGGGGGCGACCCCACGATGCTGTCCGATCCGCCCGCCGCTCGCCAACTTGTCGAGCAGCTGATCGTGACTGTCGCGGCCTGGAAAGGCGGCGTTGGGAAAACTGAACTCGCCAAGGAACTGGCCTGGCTTCTCGACGCTGTTCTCATCGACTTCGACTGGGACCACGGAAACGCGACCCGCGCGTGGGGATACCGCCACGAAGCCCGCACCAACGCCCCCCTGATCGATGCTGTCCTCAACGGCCGAACCCCACGACCCCTGAGCGGGGGAGCTGCTCGACCAGACCTGGTTCCCTGCCACCCGGACTGGGTTCACAACCAACCCGAGTCCGAACAGCTCGCCGCGCAGATCCAGCGGTGGTCCGCAGAGTGGCGGCGCCCGATCGTCCTAGACACTCATCCCGGTGGGGGAGAGGCCACCTATGCCGCCATCGGTGTCGCCAACGTCATCCTGGTACCGGTCCTGCTCGAAACCCGACCGCTGGAAGCTCTCGAAGGAATGGTCGAGGAGCTGCGCGGTTACCCGATCATGATCGTGCCGAACATGATCGCCGCCGCACCGGCCAACATGGTCAAGTGGCTCAGCCGCATTAGTGAGACCTACCAGGTGCCTGTCACCTCCACCGTCGGCGCCTACAGCTGGCTCGGTCAGCGCCAGCTGCGGATGGCCGTGTCGGCCCGCACACCCATCCCCGCGCGCAGCCGGACCTATGTCGACGAGGTGAAGACCATCGCCGCAGAAGCCATCGAGTTCGCACTGAGAAACCAAAAGGAGGAGTCCCGGTGAGCAACAGCCTCGGCAACGGAATCGCCCAGCTCAACACCAAGCGGCAGCGCCGCGTCCGCACTCCACTCCCATCCAGTCACCCCGTGAGCTCGGCCCCTGACGACGACCAGCCGCCAGAAGCGGCGGAGGCGGCCCCCGAAGCGCCCCCAGTCCGGGCGGCCGTAGCCGAACCTCCAGCCGCGCCAGGGTCCCGCGCCACGGTCGCCAACGCCGCCCCGACCGCCGCACCTCACGGCACATCAAAGGTCCACCGCCCTCAATTCGACGTCAACCTCACCGATCCGGCGGCGCACATGGTCTCACCCACCCAACTCAGCATTCCGGCCTCCATCGTCGCCCGGTTCGACAAAGCACGCTCGGCCGCGGGCAGCCACACCGCCTTGGTCCTCGATGCACTACGCGCCCAGGCCGACTCACTACCCACGCTCATCCTCGGCCGGCGGCCTAAGCCGTCAGAAAGCGACCTGTTCCCCTTCCGGGCCGCACCCTCGCCCGGGGCACCCGAAACACCCCTGCCGCTACGGATCAGACCCACCAAGGGTGAACTTGACATCATGCAGAAACTTGTTGATTGGGCGAATTACTGCATCGCCCAGCAGCGCCCCGGGGCCAAGCCCACCAACAGATCCGAGATGGTGGCTGCGGCCCTCGACAAGCATCTACCGCCCACCAAGTAGTGCCGATGCGCACAACGGACAGCGGCACGGTATCGAGTTCCGACGAGCAGTGAAGCGGGAGAGTTCGACATGATGTCTGCCCAGCCGAATGCCTCTGACGCTCAACAGCATTGCTCTCACAGCCTGCGACGCTGGAGGTCGGCGAATGGGTAGCCAAGCCGACGATGTTCGGGACAGGCCGGCGCCCGCTGAAGTCGGGGGATACCGCCTTGACGGAATCGTCGGCACTGGGCGGATGGGAACGGTCTATCTCGCACACCACCCAGACCTACCCCGCGACGATGCCCTGAAAGTCCTCAACCGGGACCTTCTCGACGACCCAAGCTTCCACGACCGCTTCACTCGTGAAGCGGACACCATCGCCGGCTTGACTCACCCCAACATCGTTGGGATCTATCGGCGCGGCAGCACCGATAGCGGCGTGCCATGGATCGCGATGCAATACGTCCCGGGCACCGACGCCGACACCGCACTGCGAGACGGCACCATGACGCCGGCCCGGGCAGTTCGAGTCGTGTCCGAAATAGCCAAAGCGCTGGACTTCGCCCACCGCCGCGGCGTGGTTCACCGTGATGTCAAGCCCAGCAACTTCTTTCTGTCCACCGCCGACGCGCACGACGACGAGCACGTCCTGCTGGGAGACTTCGGCATCGCCCAGAGCGCAGGTGTCGACCAGCTACACCACCGCGGCCCCGTGCTGGCCACCGCCGCCTACGCCGCCCCGGAAGTCCTGCGCGGTTCACCTACAGACGGCCGATCCGATCTCTACTCCCTGGGGTGCAGCCTGTTCCGCCTACTCACCGGCAGCACCCCATATCCCGCCGCCGACACCGCCGAAACCATTCACCACCACTTACACAGTCCGCCACCGAACGTCACCGACCTGGCACCCCGGCTTCCCCCGGACTTCAACGTCGTCATCGCCAAAGCAATGGCCAAAGATCCCGGGGCGCGCTACCAAACGGGCAAAGAACTTGCCGCAGCAGCATCCGCGGCGCTGTACCGCTCGCCCGAACGCCTTCCGAAGCCCATCGACACAACCCAACCACGAGTTGAAGATGCGCCCCTGCCCGCTCCTGCCCGCCGCTATCGGCCCAGCCCGAAGCAACTTCGGATCGGCGGCGTCGCGCTCGCGGCGCTCGCGGCGCTCGCGGGCATCCTCTGGCTATCGACATCCCACACCGACGATCCGCCTTCGGCCGATCGCCCCGCGCCGACCACCACCGCCCCCGGTCAACGAGACCCCGCCGCACAAGCCGCAATCCAGCGCCTCTTGCCAGCCGGATACAGCCGCGACTCCTGCATCCCCGACGACCCCTCACTAGGGGCACTGGCAACCCTGAGGTGCGGCCCCAACAACGACCGCGGCGGACCCACCACCGCCCAGTACTTCCTCATGCCCGATACCACCACGCTAGGTCAGGCGCTAACCACAGTCGTCGGTGAATCCACCACCATCCTGTGCCCCGGCAACGTCATGTCCCCAGGGGCATGGCACCACAACGTCAATCCAGAAGTGCCCGCCGGGACGCTGTTCTGCGGCACCCAATCCGGACGTCCAGTCATCGCCTGGACATCGGATGATCAACGCATGCTTCACATCGCCAGCGGCTCAGCCGGTGGCGCAACACTTGACGAGCTCTACACCTGGTGGTCATCCCATTCTTGAGGCGGCTAAAAAGCCAACCCCACTGGTAACTTCAATCGCCGGGGGAGGGGACAGCTTCCCGACACGACGAGAAGGGAAAGCTCTTGACCACGACCACCAACGCAATCAGGATCGCGTTCTTTGCCGCCGCGGGAGCCGCCGCATGCACATGGGCACCCCACGCCGTGGCAGATGACACCGTCCAGACCGAACTAGGCGGCCAGGCCGACGTCGGCTCCGGCCAGCAGTGGACGATCAGCGCTCTGCAACCCAGCGCCGATCCCATCAGCCACCCCACCGCAGGAACGCTGTGGGAAGCCACAGCAACCAGCGCACCCGCACAGGGCGGAATTCCCATTGTGCCCGGCTTCTCGGCGCAAAGCCCCGCCGGCGACACCTACCCGGTCCTGTGGTCAGTCCCCACCCCGCTCGGTATCAACCCATCCGCTCTGCCCGCCGGCGGGTCCGCCACGGGCAAGTTCTACTTCGATATCACCGGCCCGACCCCGGATCGCGTCACCTACACCAGTGACGACCACAACCTCGCGTCATGGGTACAGCCTGTCCCCGCCCCGGGCGGCGCCGGCGCCTCTGCCCCCGCACCAGCAGCGACGGCCTACACCCCACCCGCCCAAGCCGGCGGACCCGCAGCCCTGCCGGCGGCACCGGGCGCGACCGCGCCCGCCGCCGCCGGAAACTCGGGTACACCTGCGGCCGCTCCCGAGAT
>JAUPKO010000389.1 GCA_030837395.1 Actinomycetota bacterium
CGATGAGATGCGCCGAACCCCCCAAAGTGGAGACGAGCTCGTCGAGCTCCTGAAGGCACGGCACGCTGTCCTGCTCGGGGCGCGCACGGACACCCGTCCCGGCGCCTTCAAACAGCAGCCCAACCAAGCCGGCTCCACGGTCTTCGTCGCGCCGGACCTCGTCGAAGGCACCCTGGTCCACGGATTCGAGCAGGGCGCGTCGCTCACGAGCCCGTTCGCACGCGCTGTCTTCCTGATGTTCCTGGTCAGCGAGGTCCACCCCTTCGTCGACGGCAACGGCCGCATCGCGCGGATCATGATGAATGCCGAACTCGCTCGCGCGAATGAGGTTCGCATCATCATCCCGACGGTCTACCGGCTGAACTACCTCGCCGCCCTGAAGGCCGCCACCCACACCGGCAACGACGGCGCCCTCATCGCCGCCCTCGCGTTCGCCCGCTCGTGGACTGGGCGCATCGACTTCTCCGACCGGTTCACCGCCGAGGCCGATCTCGCCCGCACCAATGCCCTGCGAGACGCGCAGGAGGCTGAGGGGTCCGGCGTGCGACTGGTACTGCCATGACGCGGCGGGGCTGACCGAGTCCGTGTTGCTGGGCGCGGCTCGTCGGGTCACTGGTAACCCCGATCGTCAAAGCTGTGGACGAAAGCCTCGATATCGGTGGTTGTGTATCGAACGAGCCGGCCAATGCGACGGCATGGCAACTCGCCAGTCAGCGTGAGCTGGCGTACGAGCGTGGTGGAGACCGCAAGGGCCTGCGCCACCTCCTCGGCGGTGAACAGGAAGCGGGCGAGCGCGGGAGCAGCGACGGCGTCCGCCAATGCATCGCCATCAGCCCACGCCGTCACAGCGACATCCCCATCCCGCGGGACGCCATGGCCCGCCGCGGGGGCTCCCACCGGGGAGCCATTGCCTGACGGGGCGAGTCGACGCGCTCGGGCTTGCCGACCAGGTGGCTGGCCACGCGCTCGAGCACTTCATCGTCGAGTTGGCCCGCTCGCCACTGGAGGGACGTACTCATCTCGACGTCGGTGAGCCAGTCGCGGGCGTCGGCGACGAACACGGTGCGGTCCCGTCCCCGGGTAGCGCTGACATACAGGCTGGCGACGTCCTTGTTGCGGTCGAGCGTCGCGATGTGGACGGCGCTCGTCTGCCCCTGCACCTTGTGGGTCGTGCCGGCGTAGCCGTAGTCGAGGTGCGCGAACAGCGTGCGGGGCGTGAGGCTCCGGGTGCGGCCGTCGTCGAAGGCGATTCGAATGCGGTCGCGGCCGGCCTCGGCAACTATGACGCGCTCACCGCGCACGAGGCCCTCGCCACGCCCCGCTCCCTTCAAGGGGACCACCACCCGCAGCACCGTGCCGGTGCCGAGTTCGCGATCGCCGATGCGGGTGCGGTACCGAGTAACCGTGTCCGGGTTGATCTGACCGCCGGCCACGAGCCTCGCGTGAATGCGCGCATTGAGGTCGTCCACCTCGACATTCGTCACGGCGTCGCAGGTCACCTGCGCAGGTCCGTACTCAGTGATCGCGTCGACGACCTTGGCGGCAACGGTGTCGAGCTTGTGCTCGCGGTTGCGGGCGACGAGGACGGCGTCGTCGTTGAGCAGGGCAATCCAGGCCGCATCGATGTCACGGGCGCGCAGCGCCCGCGCAACCTCGCGCCCACCATCGGTGCGTTGGCGGCGGTTCTCGGTGAGCCGCACGACCCTCTCAGGGTGCGCCGCGCACAGGACGTTGAAGGCGTCACCGGCACCGACCGCTCGTAGCTGCCGGTCATCGCCCTGCAGGACAAGCCGCTTGTGCGAAGCGACGCACCAGTCAGCGATACGGGCAAGGGACTTCACGTCGGCCATGGACGCCTCGTCGACCACGATGACCGACCCCTGAATCCGCTGGCCGTCGTCGATCCGGGCGAGTAGTTCGGTCAGGTTCATCCAGGGTGCCCCTGACGCGTCACCGGCGCTGGAGGCGGCGATGGTGGCCGTCGACGTCACCAGGAGGCCGCCGACGCCTGGTCTGCGATCCACGGTCAGTCCGGCGTGAGCGGCGGCCAGGACGGTGGTCTTGCCCGATCCCGCGACACCGGAGACCAGGGTGATGCGGTCGCGGCCGTCGACGATCGCGATGACGGCGTCGATCTGCTCGTCGCTTGCTCGCCAACCGCTCGCCGCCTGGGCCTCGTCAATCCCGTGCGCCGTACGGTAGGTCCACTCCACGGGGTCGGGGTTCAGGCCTCCCGCGAACACGGCGAGCAGTCGCTCCTCGGCTGACAGGGCCGCGCGGGAGACCCACCGCTGCCCGCCGCTGCGCATGCCGGCGTCATGGGACTCGTGCCCTCGCAAGAAGCCCTCCTCGACCACGAGGCGCGTGATGCGCAGTCGCTCCTCGTCAGGCAGGCGGCATCCGGCGAGGTCGACCAGAGCACGGATGCGGGCCAAGCTGGTGGTCGACTCGTGCTCACATACGACGGACGACACGAACCCGACCCACTCCTCGTCGCTCCACTCGCCGGGCTGAGGGACCGGAGGCGTCGCGTGGGACCTGTCAGCCTCCAGATCGATCCATCCCCGCTCGGCCCGCGCCAGCATCGTCGCCCGCACCTGCCCCCATGTCGGCTGATCATCGGACTTGGCGCCAGTCGCGCGCGATTTCGCTGAGCGGTCTCGTCGCGCCATGGCCCGCGCATCGCGTGGCCGGTCATCCGCGGTTTGGTCGAGTTCGGCGCGCACCGCCGTCCGACCGCGGCTGAAGGCGGTTATCGCGTCCCGGGAGAAGCCACCCACCTCCCACTGGCCGGTCGCCGGGTTGAACCACGCGTCGGCGATCAGCCCACGATCGAGAGCCTCCTCGACGACGAACGCCTGACCCCAAGCCGCGAACCGCGGCGCGTTGATCACGAGCTCCCGGCCGCCGTCGGCCATGGTCCGCACCAAGCCGTCCTGGCCCACGAGCTGGTTCGGCAGGGAGCAGTGGACGTGCAGGTGCGGGTCCCCCGCCCTCGAGGAGATCTCCGTCGCGATGAATCCCGCCCATCCGTCCGCCGGCATGACCTGCACGTCCTCGCCGTCGCCCCGGTGGCCCGTCGAGCAGAAGCCCGCCTCGGCCATCAGCCGCTCGAGAGCTCGGGTGGCCGCGGCCTCCATCACGTCGAGCCACTCCCCGGACTGCGACTCAGGCCCCGAGAGCGCATACACCGAGAACGACTTCGGCAGCGTGAGGGTGAGCTCGTAGCCGGCGTTGCCGACCGGCTCCCGCCGTGACGCCGCGCCCGCCAGCTCGGCCCAGACCTGCTCCCCCAGCTCGGCATCTTTCAGGTCGTCCAGTCGCGCCGGGGAGGCGAGCAGATCTATGGACGGCTCCCGGCAACGGCCCCGCACCTGGACGGGTGCCGCGCTCGCCGTCCGGAGGTGCGAGCCCAGCGCACGGTGCAGGTCGTCCGAGGTCACCCCGATCCCGCTCCGCTCAAGCACGCGCAGCGCACCAGAGGCCGTGAGGAACGACACGGACCTGTCCCGTGCTCCCGCCCGGTCGACGGTGCGCCACCAGTTGCGTGCGTCCCGCGAGGTGAACACCGCCACCTCCGCCTCCGTCACGTCGATGCTGTGAGCTGCCAAGGCGGACAGCACGAGGGCTCGGATCGGCTCGGCCGGCACGCGCGCCAACCGGGACCGCTGGGTCTTCACTCCGTGAGTCAGGTGGCTGCCAGAGAACGCCTCCTCGATGATCGCCAGATCGGCTGCCGACGTGACGAGGGCACCCGGCCGGAACTCCAGGAGTTGAGCCGTCGCCCCGAAACCGACGAACCGCACCCGGCGCACGTCCTCCGCGCCGACCCCAGCGCGGTAGGCCACCTGACGGTTCGTCACGCCCGTGGTACCGGTCACCCGGTACCAGACCTGGCCCATCCCCGACGCCGTGTGGGCGATGGTCGTGACCTTGGCGTGGGCGGTCATCGGGACCACCGAGAATCCGGATTCCAAGCCGGATGTGAATTCTGTTCCTGGTCCTTGCCGGGAGCTCCATTGCCTTCGTCGTGCGGATCCTGCATGGTCATGGAGCTCGATGGCTTCCCGTGTCCTGCAATTCGTTCGTCGCTGTTGGGTCTCGTCACGCGGTCATTCGTCGCGGTGCGTGCTTTGGCACTGGGCGCTCCACTGCACCGAGACTCGTCTGTCTCCATAGCCACTCCGCTCAGCCCGGGCCGCCCGAAACGAGTGGCCGAATCGCTCTGCTGCTCCGACAACGCGATCGCCCTACCCGTGCCACGCAACAGCGACCTCGGGGAGACAAAGCGCTCTCACTCTGGTCAACGGTGTTACCCCCTCGGTGCCTCGCATTCGGACTGGGAGACGACGCACGTGGGAGGCTTCGGAGAGAATTTCCGCAACCGAAGCGTTTTCAACCGGACGGCTCTATGGTCACGTCATGAAGCCGCCTGAATTCGACGACTGGCTATCGCACGGCTGGGGCATTCAGGTAAAGACGCCCAACCAGCTCCTTCGGCTGATAAGCCACATAGCGCTATTGAAGCAAGATCGGATCTACGCTTGGCGGGGACAGAACGACGCCTCATACGACTTCAGTTCTTCGCTCTACAGGCGACTTGCACTCGAGTACGACGAGGTCACCGAGGACCTAGTGCGCGAGGAGGAACTGCGAATCGTCCGAGAGGCTCGTCGTTGGGGTCTTGGGAGGGACCTTGGAACTTCGGCGAC
>JAUPKO010000390.1 GCA_030837395.1 Actinomycetota bacterium
CGTCCGTCCTGGCCTCGCTGGTGAACGCATGAGCATCGACACCGTCCAGCACGCCATCGACGACCCGGAGCGCGAGCAGCCGTTCGCCGAGCTCGGGCTCAAGCCGGACGAGTACGCCCGCATCTGCGAGATCCTCGGGCGCCGGCCGACAAACTCTGAGCTGGCCATGTACTCCGTCATGTGGAGCGAGCACTGCTCCTACAAGTCGAGCAAGGTGCACCTGAAGCAGTTCGGCGACAAGAAGCCGGAGACAGACATCCTGATGGTCGGCATCGGCGAGAACGCCGGCGTCGTCGACATCGGCGAGGGCTGGGCGGTCACCTTCAAGGTCGAATCGCACAACCACCCGAGTTACATCGAGCCGTTCCAGGGCGCGGCCACCGGCGTCGGCGGCATCGTCCGCGACATCATCTCGATGGGTGCCCGACCGGTGGCGATCATGGACCCGCTGCGCTTCGGCCCGCTCGACGCCGACGACACCCGGCGGGTGTTGCCCGGAATCGTCGCGGGCATCTCCGGCTACGGCAACTGCCTGGGCCTGCCGAACATCGGCGGAGAGGTGGTGTTCGACGCCTGCTACGCGGGCAACCCGCTAGTCAACGCGCTGGCGTTGGGCGTGATGCGGCACGAGGACATCCACCTGGCCAGCGCGAAGGGCCTGGGCAACAAGGTGATCCTGTACGGCGCCCGCACCGGTGGCGACGGCATCGGCGGGGTGAGTGTGCTGGCCTCGGAGACGTTCGAGGACACCGGCCCGGCCAAGCGGCCCGCGGTGCAGGTGGGCGACCCGTTCATGGAAAAGTTGCTCATCGAGTGCACGCTGGAGGTGCTCGGCGCCGGCCTCGTGGAGGGCATCCAGGACCTCGGCGGGGCGGGCATCTCGTGTGCCACCAGCGAGTTGGCGAGCAACGGTGACGGCGGTATGGCGGTCGCCCTGGATCTCGTGCCGCTGCGCGATGCGAGCCTCTCACCCGAGGAAATCCTCATGAGCGAGTCGCAAGAGCGGATGTGCGCGGTGGTGACACCGGAGAAGGTCGACGAGTTCCTGGCGGTGTGCGCCAAGTGGGACGTGCCGGCGACGGTGATCGGCGAGGTCACGGACACCGGCCGGCTGCAGATCACGTGGCACGGCGAGGTGATCGTGGACGTGCCGCCGCGCACGGTGGCCCACGACGGACCGGTCTACAACCGGCCGCTGGCCCGCCCGGACTACCTCGATGCCTTGCAGGCGAACACCCCCGATTCGCTGCCCCGGCCCGCCGACGCCGAGGCGCTACGTGCGGAGATCCTGGCCCTCGCCGCCTCGCCCAACCTGGCGTCCAAGGCCTGGGTGACCGACCAGTACGACCGCTATGTGCGGGGCAACTCTGTGCTCGCCCAGCCCGAAGATGCGGGCGTGATCCGCGTCGATGAGGAGACGGGCCGCGGCGTGGCGCTGAGCACCGACTGCAACGGCCGCTTCGCCAAACTCGACCCCTACGCCGGCGCGCAGTTGGCGTTCGCGGAGGCCTATCGGAACGTCTGCGCAACAGGTGCCGTGCCGCTGGCCGTGACCAACTGCCTCAACTTCGGTTCGCCGGAGGACCCTGGCGTCATGTGGCAGTTCGCGCAGGCCGTGACCGGGCTGGCGGATGCGTGCCTGGCCATGGGCACACCCGTGACCGGCGGCAACGTAAGCTTCTACAACTCAACCGGCGACACCGCGATCCACCCGACCCCGGTCGTCGGCGTGCTGGGCGTGTTTGACGACACCGACCGGCGCACACCGATGGCGTGGGGCATCGACGGCGAGTTGGTCTACCTGCTCGGCAGCACCGCGGACGAGTTCGGCGGGTCGGAGTGGGCGAACCTTCACGGGCACCTCGGCGGCCTGCCGCCGCAGGTGGATCTGGAGGCCGAGCGACAACTGGGGCAAATCCTGGTGGCGGGCTCGCGTGACGGAATGTTGACTGCCGCGCACGACCTATCCGACGGCGGTGTGGCGATCGGGCTGGTCGAGATGGCCCTGCGGTCGGGGACCGGGGCAAGGCTGTGGATCCCGGACGGCATCGACCCCTTCGTGTTCCTGCTCTCGGAGTCGACCGCGCGGGCCCTGGTGGTGGTGCCGAGGTCGGAGGAGCTGCGGTTCGCCGAGATGTGCGGGGCGCGGCACTTCCCGTGCGAGCGGATCGGCGTGGTGGACTCGGGTCTTGGTGCGGACCTGGGCCGGGAGGTCCAGGTGATCGTGATCGGCAACGTCTACGGCGAGGACATGGTGCTGGGGCTGGACGAGGTGCGCGAGGCCCACGACGCCACGCTGCCGGCGGCCTTGGCGTTGCGCCGGTCGGTGGCCGGCTGACGTTGCGCAGCCTGGCGTCGTGGGCGGCACCCTGTGTGGATCGGCGCTGTATGCACCCTGCCGTCAAGGGCGGGTGATCGTGGTAACTGGGGTCTCGGACCAGACTCCAAGGGCACTCTTGACGCGGACCTTGAAGGGCATCGACTCACCCGAGTCCAGGGTGCCGATAAGCGCGGGCCGCGGGCAGTTGGCCGCAGGCATCCCAAGGGCGGTGCAACTGCCGGCGCCCCAGTAGGTGACCAGGTTGATGTCGATGGTGCCGCCGCCACTCAAGGTGGTCGGCCACTGGTAGCCCCACTGCCCCCACGCCGCCCCGGATGCGACGCGTGCGGCGGTGTTGTAGTGGATGCGATATTCGATTGGGGCGAAGCCGCCGGACGGCGGCACGATCTTCATGGTGTTGCCGGACTGGGTCAGGAACAAGGGATTCGATGACATCACGTTGGTACCGACGAGGCTACCTGGACCACCGACCGCGACAAACACGCCGTTGCCGAAGGCCACCGCCTGCCAGGCGGCGTCCTTGCCGGTGGTGTTGCGTTTCGTCCAAGTGACGCCATCGGGGCTGGTCATCACTCGGTCGCCGCTGCCGGACGCCGCTACGGCGACGAACATGCTGTTGCCGTAGGTCACCGATCGCCAGGAGTTGTAGGCGGCCGGGGTGCGGGTCGCCCAGGTGATGCCGTCGGGGCTGGTCATCACTCCACCGCCACCGGATACGGCAACGAACGTGCTGTTGCCGTAAGTCACCGAGAGCCACTCGGAGTCGGCGGCGGAAGTGCGACTGGTCCACATGATGCCGTCAGTGCTGGTCATCACCCGATTGCCCGAGCCGCTGGCACCGACGGCCACGAACACTCCGTTGCCGAATGTCAACGATCTCCAGTCATTGTCGACTGCCGCGTCTTGCCCGGTCCAGGTGATGCCGTCAGGGCTGGTGATCACCCGTTTTGCATATAGGCCGTAGTTGCTTACGGCGACGAAGGTGCAGGTGCTGGGGGTGGGGCAGCCGTAGGTGACCGACTGCCAGTTGCTGATCAGGCGCGCTCGTACGGTCCAGGTGACGCCGTCCGGGCTTGTTAGGATCCCACCAAAATCTGGGGCGGTGGCCACAAACAAGCCGTTGCCGTAGGTCACCGAACTCAGCGCGTAGGGCAAGCTGTAGAGGTATTGGGTGGTCCAGGTGATGCCGTCGGGACTGGTCATCACCCGGTCGGTGGTGCCGTCGTTGGCAACGGCGACGAAGGTGCACGTTGTGGGGGTGGGGCACCCGTAGGCCACCGAGGTCCAGTTTCTGAGTGCGGGGAATGCAGCCGGAGAGCGTAGGGTCCAGTCTGGTCCGACCGCTGCCTGGGCCGCGCCTGCCCCCACAAGGGAACCAACCGCGGCTAGCAGCAACGTGACCACAATCCCAAGTGCGGCCCGCAACGCCGTCATGCGGGATCGCTCGTGGCCGGCTAATGGTCGGAGAAAACCGGTGTCGACGGTTTCACGGTCGGCCTCAGCAGTCGCGTTCTTCCGTTCAGCGGCCATCACGCTGTCCTTCCCACACACGCATCAAGCGCGCCGATCGAATGGCGTGTTGCGTGACCACGGATGGCCCGACGACCACCCATGTTTGACGCTACTCCTACCTCCCGGGTGGCAACATCACGGCTGCTGCCACAGGGACCAAAAGGAGGCGAAGCGCCGCGGAGGGGATGTCATCGATCAACCAGGTTTGGGCCAAAGAATGTATGCCCGTATTGCGAGTGTGATTCACTGACATCATGATCAATCCCGTGTCGAGTGACCACAAGCCGCGATGCCCGTGGTCGACTCCCAGGTTGGTCACCATCATGGTGGCGTCGGGTTCGCTCAACGGGACGATGGGCGATTACGTGGATGTTCACACCGACCAGGCCGAATTCACCCAGAAGATCAGCCCCTGATGACGGTTCTTGGCTGAATGCGTCCAGGGTTACATCCTCCTGCGCTCGTGCCAGGTTGCGGGACACTGAGGGCTGCGACAGTCTCGTGAACTCCCTGGTCGTTCGATGTGAAACCCTGACTCCTTCCGGGCTCTTTTGCACCTTCGGTCCGGGTCACACAACCGCACAGCACTCGCCCTCGCCCGGTGGGCTGATCATGGCCTCCGGGCGACCCTGGCGACTTGACCACGGGTGGCTGCGGGACTGGCTGCGCGGCCGACCCGACCCGGCCGGCACCCCCTATGAAGGGATGCGCCGGCTCCTTCCAGGCCAAGAGCTGTTCGTCAATGCGAACCGCGATCTCCGTGTGCGCGATTCCATCGGGGCGGCGGTGTGGCCGGAGCCGGACCTGTCAGGTTGGGATGCGCTAAGCACATTCGTGGAGGTGTTCGATCTCGCGGTCGCCGAGTTGGCGGCCGACGACCGTCCGCTGACGTTTGCGATGTCTGGCGGGTTGGATTCCACCTTCATGGTCGCCAGTGCCGCGCGGCAGACCACAGCGGCTGCACCCTTGGCTGCGCTTACTCATGTTCCGCACCC
>JAUPKO010000391.1 GCA_030837395.1 Actinomycetota bacterium
CCACCACAGCAATCACCAGAAGGCGCCGACGACGCGCTGGCGGGACAGGCGGTGCGGTGGGGTCGGTGGGTTCGGATGGTTCGGTCATGTCGACACCGCCCCTCGGGCCAGCGCACGCCGGCTGCGACGGACACTGAACCACGTCCAGATCAGGGCCGCCAGCGCCGCCACCGGCAGCAGCATCAGCGCATACCTTGATGTCTTTGCGGGCGCGTAGGAGATGGTTCCGGATACCTCACCGGGCTTCAACTCCCAACCGTTCATCCAGCCGCCGCTGGCGACGTGACCGCCCTTGGCAGCGGGGAAGGTCCAGCCCGGGGCGAACGTCTCGGTCAGCCCCAACATGCCCGGTCCGGTGACACCCTTCACAGCGAAGGACACCGGCGAGGTCTGCTTCCAGTCCGGGGTCCGAAGCCGCGGCGCATCCAGGCCTGCGACGCCGGACGCAGGCGCGCGCACCAGCACGACCGACACGGGGCTAGCGACCGGTCGCAGTTTCACGTTGCGGTATTCCACCTTCGCCTCACTCTGACCCTTGAGGTCGCGCAGTCCATAGAGATACAACCGGGTCTCGACCGCGTCAGGGTCCGGCTTGACGAACACCTGGTAGGTGGTCCAACCCTTCCACTGGGCGGCGACGGGGAGTTTCTCGCACCGGTCGGGACCGCGCAGGAACAGGCAGAACTTCGGGTTCCGCAGCGCGACCGACTGCGCTTCCAGCGACAGTTCATACAGGGAGGAGCCACCCATGTTTGCCGCTGTCGCCCCCAGACAGGCCATATGGTCGCGCGCGGCAAGCGAGAACGTCGGGTTGTCCGGGTCGCCGCCAACTTCGGACTTCAGTCCTGCCTCGTCGATCGTCTGATCGTCGTAGCGGAAGCAGTCCTGCAACGGCTCAAAAGTCCGCAGGATATCGCCGGAGGGGCCGCCGGTGACACTGAGAGTGTGCTTGCCAGCCGCCAGCGGCACCTGCACCGCAGGTACCTCCGGCGGCCAGGCGACGGTCTTCAGCGCAGGCGTCAACGCCTCGATGGTGATGTTGCGATAGTCGGTGATCGTCTCCGGCAGCAGCCGCTCGCCGACGTCGGCATGCAGCACCAACTGCACTTCGTCAGCCAGTTGGTCCACCGGAACGAACTGCTCGAACCTTACCCATTGGTTGCCCAACCCCGCTCGCGCAGCCAGATCGCAACCCTGCAGCCCGACCTGCCAGACACAGATCTGTGGGCGCTTGCCGGTGACCTGGCGATACTCCAATCGGATCCGCAGGACGTCACCGTGGGCGGGGTTCCGGACCACGATCCGACTGCAGGCCGCATGGTCCTTTGCCTTGAGTCGGATCCCCGAGCCGCCCGGGGTCACCAGCGGCTCCTTGACCAGCCCCAACTCCCTGGTCGGACGCGGTTCATAGTTATTGCAGTCATAGACGTCCGACGGCGTCGTCAGCGAGGCGGGGGTGGCCGACGGGGCGTACGCAGCCACGTCGGTGGCCGCGGCGATCACCAACGAGCCAGCCGGATTCCCGGGCTGTCCGGCAGGGGCGTTCCAATCGTCCAGCGAGACGGTCCGAGTGCCGGCCCTCACAGCGACCAGATCGGACCGGGGCGACGGCACCCTCAGCGGAGGTCGCCGGGAGACTTCGGTGCCGTCGATCAGCACCGCGGTGGGATCCTCGAACAGCAACTGCCCGCTGGCCGCGTCCAGCCGAGGTATCAGCACGGCACCGGCGCGGGATCGCTGCGCCACCCGGAAGGTGCCGGCCTTCTTCAAACAGAAATCGGTGTTGGCGGGACCAGCATCAACCGCTGGCACCGGCCACTCAACGTAGTCGTCGGTAATAGCGGGTGCGTTGTCGATGGCCGGGTTGATGGGCGCCTTGGTCTTGGACTTCTCGGCCAGGATCGTCGTACCGGTACCCATCGACCCGACGACTCCCGCCCCCGCCTCCGGTCGGGAACCAACGGCGAGAGTCCGGTCATACAGCCTGACTGTCGGGCTGGTGCCATCACCGACCCGCCACAACTCAAGCGGCCCGTCGACCTCCTGGGTCATCCCGGGCACCCGGGCGATTGCCGCGGTCAGCACGCGATCATCGGCGAAGGTGCGGGCGGGCAGGCCCCTAACGAGATCGTGCCGGATGATCACGTCCGAGATGCCGGCAGCATCCAGCAGTGAGCGGGCACCGGCCAGGTCGCCCGACATCAACCCGGTCTCGATCGCCGTCACCTCCGCCTTGAAACCTGGCGTGTCACCGAAGTAGCCATCAGGTTTCGGGGTCACCACCGGGTGGGTGATCAATAGGTTGGCGATGCTGTCCACGCCGAAGAAACCCCAAGTGGTAGGCATCTGGTAGTAGTCGTCCAGCGGCAACACCAGCACCTTTCCGGGTCGTGGATCGGCGTCCACCTTCTCCGCCATCTGCCGCCAGAACTGTGGCACGCGCACATGCGCGGACGGTTGCAGCGGTCGCTCATCGGGGTTCACCGCTCCGGTCGCCAGCGGGTGCGGATAGGCCAGTGCGAGTTGCA
>JAUPKO010000392.1 GCA_030837395.1 Actinomycetota bacterium
GATCACCTCACCGTGTTCGGGTTGCTGCCTCCACCACTCGACCCACAGGTCCAGGACGTAGTGCAGGTACACGTTAGCGAGCAATGGTGAAGCCGATGCCCCCTGCGGCGAACCTTGATCACACTCTGTCCACTCCCCGTCCTCCACGACTCCCGCGGCCAGCCACTTGTCGATCAACCGCAGGACCCGCTCGTCCGCGATCCGGTGCCGGAGAAACCTCTTCAGCCATGATCGATCAATCTGGCCGAAGAAGTCGCGGATGTCCGCGTCCAGCACCCAGTTCACCCGCCTGCTCGTGATCCCGACCGTCAACGCGTCCAACGCGTCGTGGGGCTTGCGCCCCGGCCGGAACCCGTAGCTGAAGCCCCGGAAGTCCACCTCATAGATCGCGTTCAACACCTCGACGACGGCCCGCTGGACGATCTTGTCCTCCAGCGAGGCGATACCCAACGGACGTTGCCGCCCGTCCGCCTTCGGGATATAAACGCGCCTGCTCGGCTTGGCCCGGTACGTGCCCGACTGCATCCGAGTGTGCAGGTCGGCCAAGTTGACCTCCAGGTCCTGCCCATACTCGGTCCACGTCACCCCATCCACCCCCGGCGCGGCCTCACGGCGGATCGCCGCATAAGCCTTGCGGAGCCTGGCCAGGTCGACGTGGTGCAGCAGCGCGGTGAACCGTGCTCCCTTGTCTCGTCGTGCCACTTCCCGCACACGATCCAGCGCATTGGACGCCCCTGACCCGGCCCTGTGTCCGGGGGGAGTTTTGCTGGCCGTGTTCCCCTCGGCCGACCGCCTTCCCTCCCCCACCTCCGCAGCCCCGGCCGCAGCCGGGACCTTGTTCGGCAGGTTCGCAGGTACTACGCGGTCGTCCGACTTCCCACCCTCGTGCATCTCAGGCGTACCGCCGCTGGCGTTCCCTGAGCGACCCGCAGACGATCAATCCGGCGGGTGAGAGGTGGGACCTCCCGGTTCTCGCGCATGAAGGTTCCGTACATGCCCTGGTTCTCCGACCGCGCGGGGTCCGCCAGCAGCTCGCGGTAGCGCTGCCGACGATGTGGCCTTCCGCTTCATGAACAGCGTCGGCACCCCGAACACGTTGATTACGCGGCTCAATAGCCCGGCCTGCACGTACCCCTACCGACGCTTCGCCACGCCCTCGCGGGACGTCGACGCACGGCTCGGGGCCGTCGTGGGTCGCTAGCCCTTCGACGTAGAGCACTCCCAACTCCTCCTTCATGCCGGTTCATCCCGGCGCTTTCTCAAGATTCACTCGACGTCTGGGGGTCACTTTTCAGGCGGCGTTGACAGGTTCCGGTAATCCTCGGCGGTCACGCACGTCCGTCCGTGTGAGATGTGTCAGAATTCCCCGGCGTTCGTTTCGTCTGACAATCCAGTTCTGAACAATGTCAGCACGCTCGGCCGGTCCCGGGGGCCGCCGATTCATGAGTGAACCCGCATCCCACCGCCATCGCGCCCGTCGAGGACGCCACCCGGCATCCCCGCCGTCCCAATCCCCGGACACCGCGGCACGTGGGTCCGCCGATCCCACCGGGGTCACTCCGACCCCGCCCGTCGCCTGGCCTGCGCCCGATCCGTCCGGGGACAGCGTCCCGGGAGACCCGCTCGTCCCGATCAACGTCTGGCATCTGCCCCAGCCCCCCAGCGGCAGCGCCGTGTCCGCAGCCATCATCCGACGGCTCATCATCAACTACACCCGCCCCGGCGCCCAGGTCATCGACCTGACCACCAGGCCGCTACCTCCCCCAACCCACCGACCCGCAGCAGTGATCAACAGCGAATGGCCACGCCGTGATACCAGCCCGACACTCGACCCCGGGGATCGCCTCGCCGCCTGCGCCGAACGGCTGGACCTGAACGGCTGCCTGGCCGTCGTCGTCCCCGCCCGCACCACACCAGCTGTCCTGGGACCGCTTGTCGCCGCCGGTCACGCCGCCGGACTGCGCTACCTGCAGCACATCGTCATCACCCACCACCTGCCACGGCTCACCGGCCCGCCCGTCGACACCCATCCCGGGACGGGCCCACTCACACCGTCACCGCACCCGAGAGTGCACTCCGACTTGCTGATCTTCCGACGAACGGAGACCACCCATGCCTGAGCCCACCCCTCGCTCCACTCCCCCGAGCCACCACACCCCCACACCCGACCAGCAGATGTCCGTCTGGGCGACCTGCCAGCAGCCAGCCCACCGCCAGCGCCAGGACCGCTACGTCCGCGCGACCCGCGCCCACCCAGCCAAGATGCTGCCCGCCGTCGCCGCCTACGTCGTCCGCACCTACACCCGCCCGGGCGACCTCGTCCTTGACCCCATGTGCGGATCCGGCACCACCCTCGTAGAGGCCGTCCACGCCGGACGCCACGCGATAGGCGTCGACATCGAACCCGGCTTCACCGCCCTGGCCCGAGCCAACCTCCGTCTCGCCGACGAGCAAGGCGCCCCCGGCCACGGCCAGGTCATCACCGGAAACGCCACCCACCTGACCAATCTCCTACCGCCCGCCGCGAGAGGACACGTCGCGCTCGTACTCACCTCACCGCCCTACGGGCACGTCACCCACGGCCTTGTCCAGACCACCAACGGCCACGGCCTGGACAAGGAACACCACCGCTACGGCCCAGCAGGGAACGGCAACCTCGCCTACGTCGGCTGGACCCGCCTGCTTGCGGGCTTCACCCAGATCATGACCGCCTGCCACGACGTCCTACGCCCTGGCGGCATCGTCGCCATCACCGTCCGCCCCGTCCGCCACCACCGCGACGACTTCATCGACCTGCCCAGCCAGATCCTCACCGCCGCCACCACCGCCGGCCTGACACCCCTCGACCGCTGCGTCGCCCTACTGGCCGCCGTCCGCGACGACCACCTCATCCACCGAGCCAGCCTGTTCGCCCTGCTGGCCGCACGCCGCGCCCGACGAGACGGCATCCCCCTCTCGCTCGTCGCCCACGAAGACGTCCTCATCCTCACCCGCCCCACCACACCACCGAACCCGTAACCCACGATCCACGCTCAAACATTTCCCATTCCCCCTGCCCTTCATCAGGAAATCACCAACAGGAATCACCGAATCACCCAGCGCCATCCTGGCATTGAATTGCACGGCGACTTGACAGGGAAATAGCGGACCAACATGGATGGACCTGAACTATTCGACGACATCGGATTCGGCCATACGCCGCATCCAGATAGGGACTCCCTCCCATGTCTGACGGTATTCAGGAAACCCAAGCCAACACACTCAACCCCGACAACGAGAACACCGCAACAGAATCCCCAAACTCACCGCAATCACCCAACCCAGCCACAGTCATCATGTATCTGAGAGAGCTCGACTCTCCCACTCCAGAAGCCATCCCGGCAAGACCGGCCATGAGCTGCTCACACCTTGAGACAGTCTGCAGCCTATGCGTCCGCTGGTGGAATCTCGACTGGAACATCGACTTCAACGCCACCGCCGCCGGACGAGAACTCCTCGCCGTCCGACGCTCCCTCGACGCGCGATGACCACCGTTCACCTCCACCACCAGATCGTTCCGACACCCGGCAAACAACAGGAGACAAGACATGGAATCCGAACCCGCCAATCATGACCAACCACCGCAGTCGAGACCCGTGACACCTCCAGCCGGTGAATCTCTCGACGGCAAGAACGCGCCACCACGTCGCCTCCCCCGGCAGAGACAACCCAGCGCCTGCCCGTGCCCGTGCGCGACCGGAGGCTTCTGCGGCGGATGCGGACACACCGGGTGCCGACGCCAGTAGCCACTCCACAACTCCGGCATCGACCGACGCGCACGACGACGTCAACCGACTCGGCGACACCTTCGTGATCAAGGGCCCGTCACGGAAATGGCCTGTCCGTGACGGGCCCTTCTCGCACCATCCCAACAACCCGACCCACAAAAAACCAGACACGAGAAACGGAAAGGAGATGCCATGACCATCGGTGCAGCTGACACCCCCGAAGAGCGCGCTTTTCCTCATCGCCCGCAGGAGTCACATGACATCATCCCAATCCTCGTCACCGCACACCCCCACCGTTCTCGACCCCCACCGTGAGAAACATTCATCACCCAGCCCAGCTTCTCTCCGCTCTGGCTCTGCGGGTCCAACAGAACCCCGGCTCGCCCCACCCCGCACCGCACCCATGACCGCTGAACAACGCGCCCGTGCCATCGCAGCCTGGACCTCCCTCATCGCCACCTGGTGGACCGAGCACCCACCCGACCTGAACCGACCTGAAAGGCAGTAACAATGTCCCGTCGAAAGAACCGTGAGAGATACCGGAAGATCCGGCCCCACCGACTCAGGCCACGCCCGGAACGTCCGCCGCTACAGGTGATTCTCTACAACCGGGAAACCGGGTTCTATCTGTACGACGATCACCAAAGCAACAATGCCAACAACAACCACGAGACCGCTCCCCACACCACCACCCCGGAGACAGCACCATGACCACCAAGAAACGGAACACCCGAAAGCCAGTCCGTCCGTCCATCACCCCGGAAACCATCCTGCGGGTAGCGATCTACACCCGTCGCTCCACCGACGACGAACACCAGCCCTACACCATCGAAGCCCAAACCCAGAAACTCCACTCCTACGTAGACTCCCAGCCCGGCTGGAACATCGTCACCGAAATCACCGACGACGCCTCCGGAGCAACCACCAACCGCCCAGGACTCCAACAACTCCTGCGAGCCGCCCGCGCCGGACGCTTCGACCTGGTCCTCGTCTACCGCCTGGACCGCTTCTCCCGCCGCATCCGTGACCTCGCCACCCTCATGGACGAACTCGACCACACCGGAGTCGCCTTCCGGTCCGCCACCGAGCCCTTCGACACCTCCAGCCCCGCCGGACGCCTCTTCGTCCAGATGCTCGGCGCCTTCGCCGAATTCGAACGCGAAGTGATCATCGATCGCGTCGTCAACGGCATGGAACGCAAGGCCGCCTCCGGTGCATGGACCAACGGCCCCCGCCCCTACGGCTACCTCGTCGACCCCACCACCAAACACCTCGTCCCCCACCCCGACGAACGCCACATCATCACCGACATCTTCACCACCTACGCCACCGCCCGCCTCGGTGCCCGCAACATCGCCCTCCGCCTCAACACCCACGGCCACCGCACCCGCAACGGCAATCTCTGGTCCGGCCACACCATCCTGCGCATCCTGGGCAACCGCCTCTACCTCGGCGAGATCGCCTTCCGCGACCAACTCGCCATCGATGCCCACGAACCCCTCATCGACCACGCCACCTTCGACGAATGCACGCGCATCATGAACGAACGCGGCGAGGCCCACACCAAACGCGCCTCAGCCAACTCCGACTACAACCTCACCGGCATCATCACCTGCCCCGACTGCGGCGCCAAGTACGTCGGCGCCTCCGCCAACGGCCGGACCCGCACCTACCGCTACTACACCTGCTACCGACGCGCCCGCTACGGCCGCACCGGATGCCAAGCCCCCCGCATCGACGCCGACCAACTCGACCACGCCGTCTTCGACGCACTCGCCGCCTTCTACTGCCGGACCGACCTCATCAACGAAGCCATCACCGCCGAATACGCCCTACGCGCCGAAGGCGCCGACCGGCACACCAACGAACTCACCACCCTCACCAACCAGATCACCACGACCACCGCAGCAATCGACCGCTACCTGACCGCCTTCGAGAACGGCACCCTCACCGAAACCACCTGCAGCCGACGCGTCCAAGCCCTGACCCTCAAACTCGACCAACTCACCACCCGCCACACCGAGCTCACCGAACTCACCCAGACCCAGCCACCGACCCCCACCCCAGCCAACATCACCCAACTCCACGACGACATCATCCACGTCATCACCCACGGCACCCCCGGTCAGCGCAAAGCCCTCATCGAAACCCACATCGCCACAATCCGCATCGAGGGAGACACCCTGATCCCCACCTTCCTGATCCCCACCGACTACAACCAGGAACCAACCATCACAAACAGCAACATGGGGCCGACCGGTGATCCGGTCGGCCCCATGGTTCGCACAATGTGCCAGGTAGTGGAGGTACTGAACGCTTACTCGCACACAGCAGCTTGCTGTGCGGCCCCAATCCCGCACCGACCCGGTTCATAGCCGACTTGCCCCGAGGCACCGCTTGAGGAGCAACCGCCCCCTGAC
>JAUPKO010000393.1 GCA_030837395.1 Actinomycetota bacterium
GCCGTTAGTGCGGTGCTCAGCATGGCGACCTTCTCTGCTTCGGACATCCCGTCAACGAGGCGGATGAACGTGCCAGGGCGTTCAAAGTCAGAGCCCCGACTCTCTGCCGGCACGTTGCTGAGGACGAACGCAGTTGAGGAGACCACCTCGCCCCCGATCGAGTCGAAAGCGCGAGCGCCGAGGTGCAGCATCGAGGTGATCCTCTGCCTCGCGAGCAGCGAGGCACGGAGCTTCTCGAACGAGCTGAGGAACATCCACGACTGCATCGTGATCATCGCCACCGCTCCTCGCGGTCCCGCGAGATCGGTGCAGCGCTCGATGAAGCCCGCGAAGAGGTCCGACTTGCTGTCTGGGTAAGTGTCCTTCATGAACTGTGTTGCGCTGGGCGGCCTGTGCGGCCAAATTGCCCGTGTGTCAGTTCACGCTTCTGCTGCGCAAACAGGGTCTCGGCATCGAATGGCTACCCTGATGGCTGACCCCGGTCGCAGCAGCCACAAGCATTGTTTGGGTGTCAGAATCCAAACAACGCACCAAGGGATCAGGTTCCATCTACCAGAACTCACGAGGGCAATGGGTGGCCTCCATCGAAGCAGGGTGGACGGAGCGAGGGACGCGTCGACGAATCACGCTCAAGGCGCGTACGGAATCCAAAGTTCGAGCCAGGCTGGAGGAGGCTCATGGACGTCACGATGCAGACGGCGCTACGACGTCATTCGCCAGCATCACCGTGAAACGGTGGGCAGATCAGTGGCTCGCCGACCGCCAAAGATTCGTGCGCCCCGGCACGTTCGTTTCAGATCGCTCAGCAATCCACCGGTGGATCGTGCCCGCCATCGGTCATCGGAGGCTTGACTCATTGGCACCGTCTGACATCCGCAAGGTCGCCACGTCCCAAGAGGAAGCCGGTCTCGCTCTCGCGACGATGCAGCGTACTCACGCAGTGCTGCGCAAACTCCTAGCGGACGCCTTTGCAGATGGGCATCGGGTGTCCCATCGCGCCCGTGAGACGAGGAGTCCGGGTGTTGGGCCGTCCCAGCGGCAGGCGCTGAGTGTTGACGATGCCATGAAGGTCCTTACCGTGGCCACGGCGCGACGAGATGCGTCCCGCTGGGTGGCCGCACTTGTCCAAGGCCTGCGCCCGGCCGAGGCACTCGGGCTCACCTGGGAGATGGTCGATCTCGATGCCGAGACGATGACTCTCGCCTGGCAACTCAAAGCACTGCCCTATGTTGAGCATCGAAACCCTGACAGCGGCTTCCGTGTCCCTCGGGGGTTCGAGTCTCGTCAAGTGCACGGCGCCTACCACCTCGTGCGCCCCAAGACCCGCTCTGGGATTCGCGTGATCCCACTGGTTCCATGGCTCGCCGCCGCGTTCAGTGCTTGGAGGGTGCATGCCCCAGCGTCTCCTGCGGGATTGGTGTGGCCCCGGGGTGACGGGAGCCCTCGTTCTGCGGAGTTTGATCGGAGTGAGTGGTACAACATCGCCGAGCAGGCCAAGGTCACGGTGACACTGCCTGATGGCCGCACCCGTCGTCCGCTGTTGTACGAGGCCCGACACACGGCAGCTACCTTGATGCTCGCCAATGGCATTGACGAGACAACCATCAAGGCTGTGCTGGGGCACTCCTCGGTGTTGAGCACCCAGGCATACCTGCACACTGATCGGACGAGAACCCGAGAAGCGCTCGCGGCATCTGCGGAAATCGTCGGACTAGGCCGATAGCGTGGGCCAGTGAACATCGGCTACCCCCATGGCTACCCATCCGTACCCCGCCAGCGGCTAGCCTACGGCGCCGAAACGCCCGCGAACTCCTGTGAGGCATCCCAGTGAAGACGCTTGAACAGATCGTCACACAGCATCGGGACGAGTGGGCGGCTCGATCGCTCGCTCAGCAGCAACTGGAGATCGAGAATAATGAAGCTGTAGCCAAGCTCTACGGGCTGGAGGACGAAGTTCCGTCGCACGTTCCCCTTGAGAGAGTTTCCCTGACCAACAACTCAGCGTTCCGGTGGCCAAACAAGACTCCGGCGGAGCGCGATGTCCTGTTCGCCCAATCGGCGATCAACGACCTCATCTCATATGCCGTCGGTTGCATGTTCGGCCGCTACTCCCTCGACGAGCCCGGCCTCATCCTGGCCAACCAGGGCGACACCCTCACCGAATACCTCGCCAAAGTCCCGAACCCGTCCTTCACCCCCGACGCCGACAACGTCATTCCCATCGTCGATGGCGACTGGTTCGAGGACGACATCGTCGCCCGCTGCCGTGAGTTCCTCCGTGTGGCCTTCGGGGAGGAACACTTCGAGGAGAACCTGCGATTCGTCACCGGTTCCCTCGGCGTCAAAGACCTCCGCACCTACTTCCTCAAGTCCTTCTACACCGACCACGTCAAGCGCTACAAGAAGCGGCCGATCTACTGGCTGTTCTCCAGCCCGAAGGGGTCGTTCAACGCGCTGATCTACATGCACCGCTACACGCCTTCGACGGTGTCGACGGTGCTCAACGAGTACCTGCGTGAGTACGTCGGCAAGTTGGAGGCGAGTCGGCAGCATCACGAGCGGCTGGCCACCTCGGGGGACACCCCGCGGGCGCGGGCCGCGGCGCAGAAGGAGGTCGACCGTCTGCGCAAGGTGCTGCTCGAACTCGAGGAGTACGAGCACGACGTGCTGTACCCGCTGGCCACCCAGCAGATCACCATCGACCTCGACGACGGAGTGAAGGCCAACTACCCGAAGTTCGGCGCCGCGCTGAAGAAGATCCCCGGCTTGGAGGCGCGCGAATGAGCGCGTCTCGGGACGGTTCGGAGGGTGATTCGTCCTGCGATGCCGCCGAGCCGGACTGCCGGCCGGCTCGGCGGCAGCTTCGGCTCAGTGGCGAACCTTGCGGGCGAGGTGGGGTGTGACTCGGCGATCGCCGCCACCCACCGCCGCAAGTCCCCTACGACTCACTCAGCCGGCAATGCTTCGGCCACCTCGCGGGGCAGTTGCGCGCCACGCATCACCACCACACCGCCAGTGATCCGTGCCAGCGGCACGAACGGGGCCACGTCCGACGAGTTGTCCAGCACCAACGCATCATCGGCGGCCGCGATTGCCTCGGACAGCAGACCCAGCATCCTGACGCGACGTGCAACGATCTTGTCGCTCGGCACCCCATGCCCACCCTCGGCCATCCGCTGCGCCACCCGAGCCTGGTTCAGCTCCGCGCTTGCCAGGTGTACGTAGATCAGGGTCACCCGATAGCCGTGGGTACGCGCATTGTGCAGCAGCGCCAGTTTCGACTCGTGCGAGAAGACTGTCTCGGTGGCGAAATCAATTCCCGCCAGCAGGGAAGCTTCCCGGCGCTCCGCTGCGATAGCGGCCGCTGCGTACGAGTGAATCTCGGGATCCTCGGGCCACAACGCGCGGGCGATGTCGTCTGCGTTGATCCAGCGCACGCCGAGTGGCTGCAGTGCGAGCCGGTAGAACGTGGACTTCCCACTGCCGTTCGCACCGGCCACCACCCACATCCGGGGCGGGCGCAACGGCTCGCTCAACAATGCCTCCCCAACCACGTTCGAACCCGTCAGACCCCGTCGCTACTTTGCGTCGGGAATGAATTCGCCGCCCACGAAGCGGCCGCGTTCCACACCACTGGGGGTCACCCGCTCGATGCCGCCGTCCTTGGCGGCCCGATAACGCATCGGACCGGCAACCTGCGCGGACAGATCGCCGGACGCCCGGCGCCGACCCAACTCGGCCAGCACATCGTCCAGGTGCGGCATCGGCGGTGCCGCCTGATCGATCACCACCACCTTTGCCAAACCCGCCGCCACGCATTCGACTTGAGCGTCGGTGAGCCCCGGCTCGAGAACCTTGCCCACCATGGCCCAGTGCTCCACCTGGGCGGCGGCACTGCGGTGCGCCCGCGCACCTTTCTGCTTGGCTTCGCGCAATAGTTCATCGCTCACGCGCAACGGCGTCGTCTTGGCCATGCCTCGAATGTAGCGTTCCGCTACACCGGTGGCAATGCGCGAACCCCACGAATTCGGATTCTGGACCGTTCGACTCCAGTTGGTGCCTGTGGATGGGGGTTGGCTGATGCCGAGGCGCGCGCGGCACCGACGGGTGAATCCCTCCAGCGCATCGTCGAGCCTGTCCGGTGCAAAGGGCCACCGACAGTCACCTCGAAGCGGAGGCCCCAGGCCCTCCTCACCCTCGCCGAAGTCGAGGCAAACCTGCGCGACCGACTACGCGCTGACGGTCCTGGTGGACCGGCCCTGCGAACTGCGAGGCGAAGGACCAGCCCGTTTCGGCCGCCGTCGTCGGAGGTGGTCGATAGCCTGGGAGCGCCGCGAGGTACTCGTGGTCAGGTGCGACATCGAGGAGGTGGCTGCATGGCGGGGGATCGGCCGTCTTCCGAAGTCGGCGAGGGTCAGGCCAACGGCGAGGTCATCCTCTACCAGGCTGATGACGGCGCCCACGTTCAGTTGCGCGCTCGTGGGGGCACCATCTGGCTGACCCAGGCTGGGTTGGCCGCGCTGTACGGCACGACTGGTCAGAACATCGGCCAGATCATTCGACGCGTGCTGACCGACCGGGAGGTGGATGAAGCAACAACAAACTCAGAGTTTGTAATTCGACTTGAGGGCGCGCGCACCGTTCGACGCGAGGTGAAGGTCTACAACCTCGACATGGTGCTGGCCGTCGGGTACCGGGTCACTACCCCTCGTGCGGTGCAGTTCCGGCAGTGGGCCACGAGCGTGCTGCGTGAGTACCTGGTCAAGGGGTTCGCGATGGACGACGCGAAGCTCAAGGCCACCGACGGGTGGGACTACTTCGACGAGTGGCGCTTCGCTGGGACGAGTCTCGATGTCGCGGGCGCGTCCTACTCTCGGAGCGAAGGAGGTGGCTCATGAGCGGTCAACTCACACTCGGCCCGGATGGGCGCGTCCCGCTCCTCGTGCTCAAGCGGGTGAGTGGGCTTGTTGAGTCACCGAGTCACCAAGTCGGGTCACCAAGTCACCAAGCTGAGTCACCAAGGCGCCTGGTGAGCAAGTTGCGCCACCGAGTGAGTAAGTCGAGTGAGCAAATGAGCAAGTCAGGGCGGCGCGCCGGTAATCATGTGAGTAGGCGTGAGGTAGCCATGTGGCGTTCCTCGGTGGGGGAGGCATCGTGAGTGGTATCCGCGAGGCTCTGGAGCGGCGCTTCGCCGCGCAGCGGGTGGTGTTCTGGCACGATCCCAGCGGTGACTACAGCGCCGACGTGGACGCGCTCGCCCTTGACGACGTCACGACCATCCGGGTCGCCAACGACGAGTACGCGGTCAAGCATCGCCTGCTGCATCTTGAGCCAACCGCGAAGTTCCTCGTCTACCGCTCGGACCCAGTGCCCGACGGGATCGGCAACTGGCTGCTGGATCTGGAACTGGCTTATGGGGTCTTCACCGCCGACCGTGCCTCGCTGATGCAGCAGCAACTCGGCCTCACCGGGGAGGGGGTCGGTCAGGTGATCGCCGACCACGAGTCGTTCTTCCGCGCCGCCAAACGGGTGCAGGCACTCAAGGGCCTGGTGGATGCCGGCGATGACGCCACGCTCCTGCAGGCCAAGATGTGCGCTGTGCTGCTCGGCCAGCGCGAGCACAGCCTGCTGGAACTCACCCGCACCATGCTGATCGAGAACTCCACCGGCGCGGACGACAAGTATGCGAGCCTCGTCGAGTATGGCTTGGACGGCTTCTACTGGCAGGGTGCCGCATCGATCTACGGCTACAGTTCGGCCAGTCCGAGCATCGACGACTTCGTGCTGTGGCTGTTCCGTCGGGCCATGCAGGGTTTCGCCTCCGACCGGCCCGGCGGGCTGCGCAACATCCAACTCGACTTCGGCAGCTTCCGGTACGACATCCGAAGTCGGCAGGCTATGATCGCTCTGGCCGGACGGGCGGCTGCCGACCTCAACATCGCCGCCATCATCGAGGGCGCCGAGCTGGGTGACCTCGTGGACAACGACCTCTTCGAAGACGTCGACCGGGCCATCATCAGCGGCCTGGCGCGGCAGGTCGCCGAGCGTACGATCACGCCACGGGAAGTCGCCGACGTGGTGCGCGCCCGGCAGGCGAGCCTCTGGATCGACGAGTACCGGAGTCTGTACGAAGCGCTCTTGGCCGCCGCGCAGTTGCTCACTGCGATCAGCACGCTGGACACGTCCATGACGTCCTTCGATGACGGTCTGGCTCGGTACCGGCGCGACTGGTTCGCCCTCGACCAGCTCTACCGGCACTTCATCCACGCGGTCCGCACCACCGAGCAGGGCGGCCCGCTGGAGGTGCTGCGAGCCCAAGTGGAGTCGTTCTACACCAACCAGTTCCTGTTCACCCTGGGCGCGGCGTGGCAGCAGCAGGTGGACAGTGTGACGCGATGGGCCTCGCAGGCGCTGCCGTCCCAGACCGCGTTCTACGCCGATCGGGTGGCGCCGGTCACCCGGGACCCCCGACGCAAGGCCGTGGTGATCATCTCCGACGCGCTGCGTTACGAGGTCGCCGACGAGCTCGGTTCGCGCATCCGGCAGGAGGATCGGTACGACGCCGAACTCGACGCAGTCCTCGGCGTGCTGCCCAGCTACACCCAGTTGGGCATGGCGGCGCTGCTGCCGCACCGGACCCTGGCGTTCTCGGGCAAGCGCGACTTGGTGACGGTGGATGGCCAACCGTCGGACGGCACGGCCAACCGGGCCAAGATCCTGCACGCGGTCAAGGGGACGGCGGTGCAGGCCGAGGATGTGCTGGCCATGCCCCGCGACGAGATCCGTGCCCTGTACCAGGACCATCAGGTGCTGTTCATCTACCACAACCGCATCGACGCGGTGGGGGACAAGCAGGGCACCGAGCGGAATGTGTTCGAGGCCGCCGAGGAGGCACTGCGTGAACTCGTGCAGTTGGTCAAGAAGCTCACCGGCGCCAATGCCACGAACATCCTCGTCACCGCCGATCACGGGTTCCTGTTCCAGGACTCGGCCATCGACGAGGTCGGCTACCTGTCCGAGGCGCCGCAGGGCGACGAGCTTGCGGTGCAGGCACGGCGTTACGTCATCGGCCGGGGGCTCAAGGACGACGCTGCATTCGTGCGGTTCACGTCCGAGCAGCTCGGCCTGGCCGGCGACCACGAGGTGCTGATCCCCAAGTCGATCCATCGGTTGCGGCTCAAGGGTTCCGGGGCGCGGTTCGTGCACGGCGGGGCGTCGCTGCAGGAGGCTGTGGTGCCGGTGCTGACGATCAACAAGAAGCGCAAGGGCGACGTACGCCCGGTGAACGTGGAGCTGCTGCCCGAGACGGACAAGATCACCACCGGGCAGTTGGTGGTCAAGCTGTTCCAGGCCGAGCCGGTCAGTGAGAAGGTGCAGCCGCGGACGCTGCGCGCGGGCCTGTACGTGGGGGAGACGTTGATCTCCAACGAGGTACTGATGGTGTTCGATGTGGCCTCCGACGACAAGCGCGACCGATACCAGCGGGCGGTGATGCTGCTCAGTCAGGACGCGGCCGACTACAACGACCGGACCGTGGAGTTCCGGTTGGAAGAGCAGATTCCGAACACCAACCAGTGGCGGGTCTACGCCACGGCGATGTACACGCTCAAGCGTCCCTTCGCCGGGGACTTCGACTTCTGATGGAGGTGCGGACGGTGAGCGACCTCGACCGGAAGATCAACGAGCACTTTCCTGGCTTCGTGGTGCGCAAGGACTTGGTGAAGGCGGTCAAGGGCAACGCGATCGTGCCCACGTACGTGCTGGAGTATCTGCTCGGCCAGTACGCGGCCTCCGACAAAGATGAGGAGATCGATGCCGGCATCGGTATCGTGCGCTCGATCCTGGCAGATCACTACGTGCATCGCGCCGAGTCCGAACTGGTCAAGTCGACCATCAGGGAGCGTGGCCGGCATCGGATCATTGACAAGGTCACGGTCGCGCTCAACGAGAAGGACGACGTCTATGAGGCGACCTTCGCCAATCTGGGCATCAGCGA
>JAUPKO010000394.1 GCA_030837395.1 Actinomycetota bacterium
CCTGGCCGTTCCTGGAGGTTGGCCACCTGCGTCGTAGCGGTCCCGTGGCTGGAGCCACCGCTGCCGCCGTGCTCCGGCGCGGTCGAGTCCGCGACGGCCGCGTGCTCGGACACCGGAGCCGCCGACGATCCGCAGCCAGCCAGCAGCGCGGCCACGACGACCATGCCGACCACGAGGAGTTTGCGCATGGCATGAGGGTACGTCCAACCGGGGCGAGGTGGTGCGCAGCGCCAGGTTGGGGTGATGATTGGCGCATGGCCGAAGACGATGACATCGCCCGCTTGCTCCGCGAGGTTGAAGCCGCCACCGGCGGTGGCGCCCCGAAGGCTGCACCCGCACCTGCGCCGTCCGCGCTGCCCGCCACCCGCGGCAGCGGCGAGGTGGCCACGACCGAAGGCGGGGCCAGTGCCCTGACCCACCTGCTCGTCGCCGGTGCGGTCGGCGGGATCGTCGCCTTCCTGGTGTTCGGCATCGTGCCGTTCATCAATCGGTTCGGCGTGCTGAGCCTGGCCATGGCAGGGTTCGTCGGCGGGGCGGTGGGCTACGGCACCACTCGTTTCCTGCTGCGAAACAAGGACGATTGACGGGCCGCCGGCGCGTCAGTCCGCCAAGCCGTCCGGGCTGATGTTCCAGCCCGCGATCACCGGCTGGACGCGTTCGTGGCCCAGCACCCCGATGCCGCCGGGATCGAGCGCGAACAGGCGGCCGTTGACGGCCGGCAGTCCGAGGTAGGTCGCGGTCAGCATCCGCAGAAGGTGACCGTGCGCCACCAGCATCACGTTGCGCCCGCCCGCAAGCACCGGCTGGACCCGCCTGAGCACCCTCGCAGCCCGTACTCCGACGTCCGCCGGTCGCTCCCCGCCCGGGATCGGATCGTCCCAGATCACCCAGTCCGATTCACCCTTCTCCGCACGGATGTCGGTGGTGGTCCGCCCTTCGTACACCCCGTAATCCCACTCGAGCAGTTCGTCGTCGAAGCCGTCGGGTGTGAGTCCTGCCAACTCAGCGGTGTCCCTTGCCCGCGACAGCGGACTGCACAACACGAGCCCGAACGTGACGGCCGTCAACAGGGGCGCCACCTGTGCGGCGCGGCTGCGACCAGCCGCCGTCAGCGGGATGTCGGTGCGACCGGTGTGGCGACCGGACTTGCTCCACTCGGTCTCGCCGTGACGCAACAGATACAACTGGGCCTCTGACATGAGCGCAGCCTGCCACCGTGCCGGTGCAGGACGCCTGCCGAGGGGTCACGGCGCCGACGCAGTCACAATCCGATGACGTCGCCGACGGTGTGTCGTCACGAGCCGAATTCGGGGGATGATCCTGCGTAGGGTGACCTGCATGACCGCACTTGCGCCATCGACTACCAGGGGGTTGTGATGAGTACCGTGATTGATCAACCGACCGGCGCGGCAGCACCGGACTCCGACGGCCCGGCACCGATTGGCCTGGGCATCAGCACGGCGCTGGTGGCAGGCACGATCATCGGATCGGGAATCTTCACCCTGCCCGCAGCACTGGCCGCCATCGGGCCCATCGCCATTGTGGGGTGCGTGGTCAGCAGCATCGGCGCCATGCTGCTGGCGATGGTGTTCGCCTACGTCTCGCGGCGGTTTCCCGCCGCCGGCGGCCCCTACGCCTACGCCCGGGAGGGTTTCGGCGACTTCATGGGCTTCCAGACCGCCTGGAACTACTGGATCGGTGCCTGGGTCGGAGTCGCCGCCATCAGCGTGTCGGCCGTGGGCTATCTGGGCAACCTGTTTCCCGCTCTGTCCGACAGTCGATTCGCGCAAATCGTCGTCGCCGTCGCCCTGGTCATGGTGCTCACCTACGTCGCGACCCGTGGCCTGGCCGCAGGCGGGTCGCTGTCGTTCGTGTTGATGATCCTCAAGGTGATACCGCTGCTGATCATCGGCACGGTCGGATTCGTCGCCTTCGACACGGCGAACTTCGGGCCCGCGAATCTCACGGGCGGCTCGGCCATGACGGCCATCGGCGCCGCCGTGACCCTCACCCTGTTCGCCTACATCGGGGTGGAGTCGGCTTCCATTCCGGGGCAGGCGGTCAAGAACCCGACCGTGACCATCCCACGGGCCACGCTCATCGGCACCGGTCTGGCCGCCGTGGTGTACCTGCTGAGCACAGTCGCCGTCTTCGGCGCCCTGCCGAACGAGCAGCTTGCCAGCAGCGAGGCGCCGTTCGCGGACGCTGCCCAGGCGATGTTCGGCGGGTGGGCCGGGCCGGCCATCTCGATCGTGGCAGTCATCTCGTGTCTCGGCGCCATGAACGGCTTGATCCTGCTCTCGGGCCAGATGCCGCTGGCGGCCGCCCAGGAGAAGCTCGCTCCCCGTGCCTTCGGCATCGTCAACAAGAAGTCCGCTCCCGCTATCGGCCTACTGATCTCGGGCGGACTGGCGGCGGTGATGACGGTCTTCGGCTTCGGCGAGGGCGGGCTCGTGGAGGTCTACACGAGCCTGCTGCTGATCTCCACGCTGGCGACGCTGCTGCCCTACCTGATGGTGGCGGCAGCGGAGTTGCGCTACCTGATCGTCGACCGTCAGCCTGGTCCGTTGGCCGGCGTCGGCTTGAAGATCCTGATCACCTCGTTGTCGGTGCTGTATTCGGTGTGGGCCATGAGCCAGGCCGGCACAGAGGAGGTCTACCTGGGCTTCATGCTATTCCTGGTGGGCGTGCCGCTGTTCGTCCTCGTCTTGCGGATGGTCGGTAATCGAAGCGGTGCACGCGCGGATATCACAACGTCAGACACGACCACCGGCGTGCCCTAACCCCGCGCCGCACCCCGGCCAGCCTCAAGATTCCCTTGAGTACCACCGATATCCCACCTGTGGCAGGTGGCACTCGGCCACACGTTGTCCTAGGGAGCGAGGGGATCATGGACGTCACGGGGCCCACTGGAAGCGCCGAGGCCGAGAAGCGCGCTGCGGACTGGTTCGACTCTGCCGGGCGCAAGTTCGAGTGGCTGGCCGAACGGTTTCCGGCGACCTCGTTGGGCTACACCGACTCCTCCCTGCGCGCACTGCTGGCCGACGCCAGCGACGCCTTCGAATTCGCCGAACGGACGCCGGACGACGAGTTGCCATCGTGGTACAGCGAACACTCCGGGATTGGCTATGCCCGACTCTCGACGGCGTCGTTGTGGCTGGTCGATGCCTTGGCCCTCTACGAAGGCGATGTCATCATCACCCGCGATCCCCTGCGCCTTCAGTGGGGTGTGCATCACACCCGGCTGAACTCGCAGGAGTGGTTCGTCCACCCGGCCGTCGTGGGCTATCGCTGGCCCTACTGCACGATCGAGGACATGGCCCTGTTCGCAGTACGTGCGGCCTCCTCCCAGCCCGAGGACCCGCAACACGTCGTGGCGGCCATCAACTGCTTCGTGTCCATCGGTCAGCTGCGGTCGTGGCCGCCCCCGTCCGAGGTCGGCTTGCCCAACTCGTAGCAGGCGATCGCCGCGGCCGCGGCGACGTTGAGCGAGTCCACCCGCGCCGTCACCGGGATGCGCAGCCGCACGCTGACGCTGGCCAGGGCAGCGCTGGTCAAGCCGGGGCCTTCGCTGCCCAGCGCAAGCGCCACCCTGGTGCCGACGCCAGGGCGCCAGCGACGGATGTCCACCGCCTCGGGCGCCGGAGTGAGCGCGGCCACTTGCCAACCGTCCTCGACCATGCCGGTCAGCGTCGAGGGCCACGCTTCTGCGGTGGTCCAGGGCAACTCCAGCACCGCCCCCATGGAGGTCTTCACCGCCCGCCGGTAGTAGGGGTCGGCGCACGCGGGCGAGACGACGATCGCGTCCATGCCCAGCGCTGCGGCGGTGCGGAAGACCAGGCCCACGTTGGTGTGGTCGACGAGGTTCTCCAGCACCACGATGCGGCTAGCGCCGTCGAGCACCTGCGCCACGGGTGCGGCCGCCCGACGACCGAAAGCGGCCAGCGCACCTCGATGCAGCCGGAAGCCGACCACCGCCTTGAGGGTGGCCTCATCGGCCACCATGACGTCGACATCCCATGACTCGAGCACGTCTGTCAGGCCGGGCAGCCACCGCCGGGTCATCAGGGCGCTGCGTGGCTCAAAGCCCGCGGTCAGGGCGCGCCGAATCACCTTCTCGCCCTCGGCCAGGAACAGGCCCTCGGCCGGCTCCAACTGCTGGCGCCACCCCACATCCGTCAGGTTGCGGTAGTCCGCCGCCCGCGGGTCCTCCGGACCGACCTCGATCACTCTCATGGCGGCCCCGCCCGGCCCGACTCCTGATCGACCAGGGCGGCCAGGTCTGTCAGGCGCCGCATGGTGCCGTAGGGGTTGCGTAGCCGGTGATTGCCGGCCAACGCCGCCTCATTTCGATCCAGGAACCACCAGTAGCCCGCTGTGAACGGGCACGCGGTGGGCCCCACCCGCACCGTCGGCGAGTAGCGGCAGTCCCGGCAGAAGTCGGTCATCCGATTCAGGTAGGCGCCGCCGGCGGCGTAAGGCTTGGTGGCCATCTGCCCGCCATCGGCGAACAGCCCCATGCCGATCACATTGGCGGGCATCACCCACGCGGTCCCGTCGACAAACATGTCGACGAACCACTCGTTGACCGCCTGCGGTCGGTAGCCGCGCTGTAAGGCCCAGTTGGCCAGCACCATCAGGCGCACGATGTGATGGCTCCAACCCCGGTCACGGGTTTGGGCCAGGGCATGGCGAAGGCAGGCGGCATCGACATCGTCGGACCGTGCCTCGTCGAACCAGGCGGGCGGGTCGACCTCGGCCGACAACGCGTTGTGGGTGGCATAGTCCGGCCCGAACCACCAGTACAGGTGCCACACGTATTCGCGCCATCCGAGCACCTGCCGGACGAACCCCTCCACCCCGGTCAGCGGCGCCGCCACCGGATCGGCGAGGTGCGCCTCGACCACGGCGTCGATCACCTCGCCCGGGTGCAGCAGGCCGAGGTTGAGCGGTACTGACAGCAGCGAGAGGGCCATCACCCAGTCCCCGGCCAGGGTGGCGTCTTCATAGGGTCCGAACAGCCGCAGCCTGTGGGTGATGAAGTCGTCGAGGGCGGCCAGCGCCTCCTGCCGGGTCACCGCGAAAGAGCGCGGACCGTCGACCCCGCGCAGCGTCAACCACCCCTGGTCCTGCCACCGGGTCAGCAGTTCCCGCGCCTGTGCGTCGACCTCGTCCGACTCCGGGAACCAGGTGTGCAGGCCGAGGTCGGGCGCCTTGGGCGGTGGCAGGCGATTGTCGGCGTCGAAGTTCCAGCGGCCACCTTCAGGTTCACCTGTCGGGGTCATCAGGATGCCCGTGCGGCGGCGCACGTCGCGGTAGTAGTCCTCGAGCAGCAAGCGAGATCGGCCCTCGGCCCAGATGGCGAACTCCTCCTGCGAGGTGACGAAGCCTCGCCCGGGCAGCACGGCGACGCCGAGGTCGCGCACCAAGGCGCGGGCGGGCCGGGAGGTGGGCTCGATCACCTCCACGCTGCCTGAACCGTCGGGTGCGGCCTCGGCTAATCCCTCACGGTACGTGTCGGCCATCACAAGACGGACGCGCTCGTGCGTCGCGCGGTGCAGCATGGCAGACAGATAGATCAGCGCCTTGGCACGATGCATTCGTCGCCGCGCGAAGGCACGGCGGCTGACGATGAGGACCATCTCGCCGCCATCGTCGAAGGCTGGCCCGAGCTGATCGGCGAACAGCCACCGCAGCGGTGGACTCATCGCCAGGTCCGGGCACCCCACCGACGGCCGATACGCATGGCCACCAACGGCAGTCCGAACGTCTCGGTCAGGTGTGCCGTGGTGAGCACATCCACCACGGGCCCGGCAGCCACCACTCTGCCCTGCCGCAGCAGCAGGGCATGAGTGAATCCGGGGGGAATCTCCTCCAGGTGGTGCGTGACCATGACGGTGGTCGGCGCTGTGGGATCGTCGGCCAAGGTGCCGAGGCGGTCGACCAGATCCTCGCGGCCACCCACGTCCAACCCGGCCGCAGGCTCATCAAGCAACAGCAGTTCCGGGTCGGTCATCAGTGCCCGTGCGATCAGGGTCCGCTTGTACTCACCTTCGCTGAGGGTGTCCAGCCGCCGGTCGGCCAGGGCCCCGACGCCCATCGACGCAAGCAGCGCGCGAGCACGGTCGGTATCCGAGTCGTCGTACTCCTCCCGCCAACGTCCGGTGACCGCCCAGGCCGCCGTCACCACCGCATCAAGGACAGATTCGGACCCGGGGATCGCCCCGGCGAGCGCGGCCGACGCCAGGCCGATGCGGGGTCGCAGCTCGAACACATCGGTGCGGCCCACCTGTTCGCCGAGCAGCGACGCCGTGCCGGCACTGGGGTGGCGCCGGGCGGCGATGACCTCCAACAGTGTCGACTTGCCCGCCCCGTTGGGCCCGAGCACGGCCCAACGTTCGCCCTCCCTCACCTGCCACGAGATCCCCGTGAGCACTGTGGTGCCGCCCCGCACCACCTCAACATCGACAAGATCCACCACGGCCGTCACGCGCACGAGCCTACCCACCCGCGTACCCTGCTGACCATGGCGCAACGGCATCCGGCCACGGCCCGATCTCGACCTGGACTGGCCCTGGCACCGCACGCCGTGGTGGAGCTGTACCCCCGGGCGGCAATCCTGACCGCCTGGTTCAACGCTATCTCCTTCGGCGCCGTGCCCGATTTGACCGAATGCCCGGCGGCGCTGCCCACCGACCCGTTCCACGGTTCGGAAACCGGCGTGCCGGGTTGGCAGCACGCACGGCTGCCCCTGGGCACCGCGTTGGCGGTGCTGGGCGACACCGGCCCGGCGTATTGCGCGCTGCCCGTCCCGGGCGACCCTGGTGGCCTGCCGGCGGGCGCGGCCCGAGCCACCGATGCCGGTCAGGCGATGATCCTGCCGCTGCCGGACTGCTCAATCGTCATCACCCCCACCTCGGTGGCAGGCGAGCGCACGGTGTGGCAGGCAACCCGCACCGACGTGGTCCCGGTGCCCACAACGGACCTGCGGGCCGAACGGCTGCGAATCATGGAATTCCTCGCCGACGCCGTGCACGCGGCCGCGGCCGCGACGCTGCCCACCCCGGACCCCCGCGATGTGGAGCAGCACATGCACCGCCTGCGCCACGTGCCGATGCCTCCGGGCAGCGCCGGTGCTGCAGTGGAACTCGCGCGCAGCAGCGCCACCCTGCTCGCGGTGGTGCAGGGTGCCCTGGCAGTCCTGCCGGACCACGGCACCGATGCCGCGGCCGTGCGGACTGCGTTGACTCCGCTTGGCGCGGCCGGCCGCCGGGCCCTGGCAGTCGCGTTCTCCCAGGCGGGCGGGCCGGACCGACGTGGCGTGGCACGGCGATGAGCCCCGTCCTCTACACCGTCACCGGCGCGGATCGTCCCGGTGTCACCGCCGGCCTATTGGAGTCGCTGCACGCCAGCGGAGCCGAGGTCGTGGACGCCGAGCAGATCGTCATCCGCGGCGAACTCGTGCTGTGCCTGCTGCTGCGGATGGAGTTGACCCAGCGATACGAGGTCACCGAGTCGCTGCGTCGGGCCGCCGCCGCCGAGGGCATGCACCTGGCCGTCGACGACGAGCCCGCAGTGGAGGATCCGCGTCGCCGGGGCCGAGTTCTCGTGACGGTGATGGGCGAACCGTTGTGTCCGACCGCCCTGGCGGGGGTGACCCGCCGGATCGCCGACCTCGGCGGCAATATCGACCGTATCGAGCGGCTGGCCGGCTACCCGCTGGTGGTGCTGCGGTTGACGGTGTCCGGGGCCCACGAGGCGGCCCTGCGCGAAGCCCTCGCCGCCGAGTCCGCCGCTGGCGGCCTCGACCTCGCGGTGCAGCGCATGGCCCTCGCCCGGCGCGGCACCCACTTGGTCGTGATGGATGTGGACTCGACGCTGATCCAGGACGAGGTGATCGAACTGATCGCCCGGCACGCCGGTTGTGAGGAGCGCGTGCGAGAGGTCACCGAGGCCGCGATGCGCGGCGAGTTGGACTTCGCGGAGAGCCTGCGCGCTCGGGTGGCCCTGCTTGAGGGGGTGCCCGCCAGTGCTCTGGACGAGGTCCGCGATGCCGTCCGGCTGACGCCCGGCGCCCGCACGCTATGCCGCACCCTCAAGCGCCTGGGCTACCGGATCGCCGTCGTCAGCGGCGGCTTCAGCCAGGTCGTCGCACCCTTGGCCGCAAGTCTGGGGGTGGACTACGCATTGGCCAACGAACTCGAAGTCGCCGATGGTCGGCTCACCGGCCGCGTGGTCGGGCCGATCGTCGACCGACGGGGCAAGGCCGACGCGCTGCGACGTTTCGCCGAGGCCAGCGGGATCCCGCTCGAGCAGACAGTGGCGATCGGGGACGGCGCCAACGATGTGGACATGATCAGCCTGGCCGGACTCGGCATCGCCTTCAACGCCAAACCCGCGCTGAAGGCCGCCGCCGACACCTCCGTCAATGTCCCCTACCTCGACGCCGTGCTGCACGTACTGGGCATCAGCCGCGAGGAGATCGACGCAGCCGACGAGGACGACCGGGCCACCACCGCGGCCGCTGCCCTCACGTCCCCCGGCACACCACGAAACTGACCAACCGCCCTATCGGCGCTCCGGATGGCCACGCGACGGCGGCAGGCAGTTCGTGCCACGGCACCGGAAGGTCGATCTCGGCCAGGCCGGCAGTCGGGTACTTACGCACCATCTCCTCGTAGCCCGCGCTGCCATCGGGGGCGCACAAATGCCAGGCGAGCATCTCGATCGCTGAGTTGTGGCCCACGAGCAGCAACCTCCCCACGCTGTCGTCGGTCTCGGCGATCACCTCCAGCAAATCGCCTACGCCTGCTTCGTAGATCCGCTCATCGCTGCGAGTGGGCGGACGCGCCGGCAACTGCTCTGCCACCAAGTCGTAGGTCTGGCCGGTGCGGGCCGCCGGCGAGACGAGCGCCAAGTCGATCGGACTGCGTTCGGCCAGGATTCGCCCGGCCGCCGGAGCATCGCGCCGACCCCGTTCATTGAGCGGCCGCAGCGGGTCGGGAACACCGGGCGGCCACGAGGACTTTGCATGGCGCAGCAGCAACAGGGTCGGCATGGACACTCAGCCTAGGGGCGGTCGACCCAGCGGGGCCACCGCCACCGGCTGTTGTCCACTGGCCGTCGGGGCACACCAGCCGACGGAGTCGCCGATGTGCCCTAGGCTCGCAGCCATGGCGCAGCTAGACCCGACCTTCACCCATCAACCCTTGGATGCCTGCGCCGACGCGGCCCTGGCCGCGGCCACTGAAGCTGGCGCACAGTGGGCTGACGTGCGGGTGACCACCGTCGCGGCACGGCACATGCACCTGCGCGACGGCACGGTCGACTCCTCCCTGGTCGAGAGCACCACCGGCGTCGGGGTGCGGGTGATCGCCGCGGGGGCGTGGGGATTCGCCGCCACCAGCGACGTCGCACCGGCGGCCGCCGCCGCGGCCGCGCGCCGGGCAGTGGCGATGGCGACGGCCACCTCAGCATTGGTCAACCGTCCGGTGACACTTGCCCCCGAGCCGGTCCACACCGGCAGCTGGATCGCACCGTATGACCGTGATCCGGTGGAGGTGCCAGACGCGGAAGTCGTGGCCGTGCTCGCCGAGTGGTCCGCCACCCTCGCCGATCACCCCCAGGTGGACCACGCCACGGCGTCCTTCAGCGCCGCCCGCGAGTGCCTGTTCTACGCCGACACCGCCGGGACCCGCACCAGTCAACAGCGGGTCCGATGCCACCCCGAGGCCACCGCCATCGCGATCACCCCGGGCGGCTTCGAGGACATGACCACCACCTTGCCGC
>JAUPKO010000395.1 GCA_030837395.1 Actinomycetota bacterium
AGCCCCGCGCTGCTCGTTGTTCCCAACACACACGCCCTTTCAGATCGTTGGCTTGTCACGTGTCGACGACCCTAACCCGCAACCACGCCCGCACCTTCCCCGCCAGCGGGGGTGTTCGCTGACGGCGCAGGGTCAGGAGTTGTCGCCGTCGCGCTTCCCATCGTCAGCCTCAGGCTCCCCTGCCTCGCCGGCCTCGGCTGCCAGCAGGTCCTCTTCGGCTTCGAGTTCCGCCTCGGCAGCGGCCTCCCGCTCAGCGTCAACAGCATCAGTGTCGATGTCGTCGTCGAGCTCATCCTCGTCGGCGAGGGCGTACATGTCCTCATCGGCGTCCTCGAGGTCCTCGTCGACCTCGTCGAGCGCCGTGAGGTCCACCGCACGACCGGAGGCATCGGTGATCGCAGCCTGTTCCAGCACGACCGACAGCGCCTTGGCCCGGCGCACATCACCTAGGGCGTTAGAGAGCTGGTCGGCCTGCACGAGGGCCTGCACGAACTGGTCGGGCGTCATCTGGAACCGCGGGGCCTGCTGCATGATCCACTGGGTCAGGTCGTCCTGCTCCACCTGCACCTCGACCGCGTCGGCGAGGGCATCGAGCAGGAACTGACTGCGCAGCGACTCGCGCGTCTCGTCCTCGAACTCGGCACGGTGATCGTCGTCGCCGTGACCGTCCGCGAAGTGTTGCTCCACCGTCTGGTCGACGAGGCCCTCGGGGACCGGAATCTCGGTGTTGGCCAGGAAGTACTCGTTGATCTTGTCGCGGGCCTCGATGCCCTGCTCCACCAACTTGACGCGGGCCAACCGGGTGCGAAGGTCGTCGCGGAGCTCGTCGATGGTGTCGAACTCGCTGGCGAGCTGGGCGAAGTCGTCGTCTGCCTCGGGCAGTTCGCGCTCGCGCACGCCCTTGACTGTCACCTTCAGAGCGATCTCTTTGCCGGCGTGGTCGCCGTCCTCAGGGGTGTGACTGAACTCCACCACGTCACCCTCGGACGCGCCGCGCACAGCGTCGTCGAAGCCGGGGATCATCTTGCCCGACCCGACCTCGAAGGTCATGCCGGCGGCGGTGTACTCGGCGATCTCCTCGCCGTCGACCTCACCCGCCACGTCGACCACGACGAGGTCGTCATCGGCCACGGCGCGCTCCACCGGTGTTACGGTGGCGAACCTGGCCCGCAGCTCGTCGAGCTGCTCGGCGACGTCCTCATCGGTGACGTCGTTGTCGGCGACCTCGATCGGCAGGGCCTCATAGTCCGGCAGCACCAACTCAGGGCGCACGTCAACCTCGGCGACGAACTCCACGACGTCGTCGTCACCGAGCGCGGTGAGGTCCTGGTCAATCACGATCTCAGGCTGACCCAGCGCCTTCACACCGAGCTCATCGATGGCCTCCTGGTAGGCCGCCGGCACCGCCTCGTTGAGGGCCTCCTCCAACACTGCCGCCCGACCAAAGCGCTGCTCGATGATCCGGGCGGGCACCTTGCCGCGGCGAAAGCCGGGCACGTTTACCTGCTGGGCGATCTTGCGGAACGCGTTGTCCAGGGCTGGCCGCAGCGCCTCCGGGGGGAGCTCGACGGTGATCCGGACGCGGGTGGGAGAGACGGTCTCCAGTGAGGACTTCACGGTGGTTGCATACTCCAGGTAGGGAACGGTGCCGAGTGAGTCGGGGCGGGGAGACTCGAACTCCCGATCTCCTGCACCCAAAGCAGGCGCGCTAGCCACTACGCTACGCCCCGTGGTGACTCTCGGGGCAGAGTCTACGGGTTTCACCGCGACACCTGCGGGTGGGTCGCGTCACCATAGGACGCGCACGCACGAATTCTCTCCACAACGACCGGCACTCCTGCCTAGGAACGCACCTGATGAAAGGGACCGCAATGGCCACCGACCCCACCGCAATGCTCCAGCAACTCCTCGGCAGCGCCAGCGGAGCAGTCGACCTGAGCAAGATCCAGGGCATGATCCAGCCCGCCATGGACATGATCACGCAGAGCGGCGGCCTGCAGGGCCTGCTGGCCAAGTTGCAGGAGGGCGGCCTCGGCGAGCAGGTGCAGTCCTGGCTGGGCCAGGGCCCCACGCTGCCCGTCAGCCCGGACCAGCTCACCTCGGCCCTCGGCCCCGAGCAGTTGAAGGCGGCGGCCGAGAAGGCCGGCGTGTCGGCCCAAGAACTGGCCGGGGGCATGTCGACGCTGCTGCCCGGCCTGGTCAGCGGACTCTCGTCCGGCGGCAGTCTGCCCGGTGTCGGCAACGTCTCGGAGTTGGCGGCCAAGCTCCCCGGCGGCGAGCAACTCACCGGCCTACTCGGTTCACTGCTCGGCGGCGCCTCGGGCACCCCGACGCCACCGGCGGAGTAGCCCCTCCCCCCGAGTGGCCCCGCCCCACCTTGGCGGCAGAATCGACCGTCCGGCAAGGATTCGACCGTTCCTAGCGATCGAATTCGGCCCGGGCGGTCGATTCGGCGTCGGGGCGATTATCATCGACGTATCGGTCGTCGGCGCTCCACCGTCGACGGCCGAACCGCGGGTGTAGCTCAATGGCAGAGCCCCAGCCTTCCAAGCTGGCCATGCCGGTTCGATCCCGGTCACCCGCTCCACTCATCACCGCAGGTCAGCGCCTAGATTCGGCACGGGCCGTAAGCAATCCGATCGCCTCAGCGTACCTGCCCCACAACTCCCGCGGCAGGTCGTGGCCCATCCCGGGGAACCCCACGAAAGTCGATCCCCGCAATGCCTTCGCCAGCGCCAACCCACCGCTGGGCGCCACAAGCGGGTCCGACAGGCCGTGCATCACCAGGGCTGGGATCGTCAACCGCCGCAAGTCGGCCGTGCGATCTGGTTGGGCACTGATGGCCGCGAGTTGACGCAGGTAGCCACCCGGGTCGTAAGCGCGGTCGTACGAGCGCCGCGCCAGGTCGGTCAGGAACTCCTCGTCGAACTCGTAGCCAGGCGAACCGATCGAGCGCATGACCTCCACCGACAACGCGACGGCCGAGTCCCGGTCCACCACCGGACGACGGCGCAGCAATCGACGCGCCATGGCCGGCTTGGGGTTGCCCACCCGACGTGATCCGGTGGACGTCATGATCAGCGTCAGGCTGCGCACCCTTGACGGCGCCCGGATCGCCATGGTCTGCGCGATGAAACCACCCATCGACGCCCCCACCACATGCGCCGACTCCCATCCGAGCGCCGACAGCAGGCCCAGCGCATCATCGGCCATGTCGGACAAGGTGTACGGCGGCGCCGCTCTTCGCGCCGCCACCGCCAAGGGGTTGGGCGCGGTCCGGCCGCGCAGGTGCTCCGACAGTCCGATGTCACGGTTGTCGAACCGCACGACGTGATGTCCGCCGGCCGCGAGGTCAGCGCACAACTGATCGGGCCAGGCAATCATCTGCGTGCCCAGCCCCATCACCAGCAACAGCGGTACCCCGTCCGCGCTACCGAAGGATTCGTAGGCGATCTCGATCCCGTTTGCCGTCGTGCGTTGTGGCTGCATCAGCGCCGAGCCTACGCCGTGTGGTGCCCCGACGTCACGAGCCGTTCAGTTCCCTGATCAAGTCCGGCTCCTGGCCGGGCAGCACCTTGGATCCGCCCAACACGAGCGTCACGCTAGTGTCGACGGCCTCCAGTCCAGCGGAGTCCAGATCGGCCCGGAGCGCG
>JAUPKO010000396.1 GCA_030837395.1 Actinomycetota bacterium
GGCAGCCCAGGCTCTGGCGTGCCGGTGCCGGTGCTGGCAGCCCAGGCTCTGCCGAAACGTGCCGGTGCCAGCGGTCCGTCAGGCGCCAGGTGGTGCGGGTGCCTGGAACCTAGGCCCGTGAAGCACGTGGCTCGTGTACCACCGTGGCACCTCGGCACCGTACTACGACGACGAAGGAGATGCTGCCGCATGGGGGTGGAATCACGCGACGACTGGGCGGGCCTCATCGCCGACACCTGGGGCCGCCGCATGGCCCCGGTGTTCAAGGACGTGTGGTTCGAGGCCCGTCGGCACATCCACAAGGCCAGCCGCCTCAGTGCCGATGAGGACGTGTTCTTCCTGACCAGCACCAGCCACATGGGCGACCCCGCGCAGCGCACCGACCGCTACATCCACCAGTTCGCCGCCGACCGCCTGCGCGAGCACCTGCGCTGGGTCCTGGTCTACGGCGAGGAGGAGGACCTCGTCAGCATCGAGATGCACCCCGCCGAATACCGCTACATCGCCTACCTCGACGCCATCGACGGCTCGGCCCAGGCCTGGAGTCTGCCCGGCGCGTGGGGGCACGTCGTCGTCATCCAGGAGTACCGCGGCATGCAGACCGATGCCGCCGGCAACCGGGTACGCAGGTTCGAGCCCCGATTCGTCGGGGTGCTCGACGCCGAGGGCGGCACCGCGACGGGGGAGGCCGCGATGAACTTCGTCACCGTCAACATGATCGACCAACCTGACTCCGACGTCGAGGAGGGCGACCAGGAGTACGAACAGGGCACCGACTTCGAGGTCACCGGCAGCCCGGTCGTCCTCGTGGGCGGCTACAAGGCCAACTGGTGGTCGCGCTTCAGCAGCGTGAGGTCGCGCCTGGTGGACGCGATGCCGCGGGCCCACGTGTTCAACACCGCCGGGGCGCCATGCGTGCGCAAGGTGATCCAGAACGCAGACAACGTCATCGTGCAGCTGACGCCATCCACGCTGTGGGACGGCGCGGCCGCGGCGCTGGTCGCACGTGCCGGGGGCTTCGTCGTGGCACTCGGCCAGACCGAACCCCTCGACAACGACGATGTGTGGGCGTGGTGGGGTCGCTTCGGCTTCGAGCCCGATGCCGACGATCCCGATCGCTGGGTACCCGCCGCGTGCGTGCCGCCATTCGTGGCCGGGATGGACCGCGAACGTGTGCTGGCGGTGGCCCAGTGCTGCCTCGACCTGCCGCCCTTGCCGGCTACCGGCGCATCCAGGTAGTGGCCAACCCGTCGGCGTACTCGTTCCAGCGGTACCCCACGTGGGCCTTGATCCACTGCAGCCGGCACCCGGGCCGGGCACGCACCAACTCCAGGGCGGGCCGCACCAGGTCGAGATTCTTCTTGTCCGACGGCCACCCCTTGCGTTCCCACGTCGGGGCCCACTCGGTGAGGGTCTTCACGCACAGGTTGCTGTCCGAATAGACCGTCACCTCGGCATCGGTCGGCAGCACCCGCAGGGCTTCGATCAGCGCCGTGAGCTCCATCCGATTGTTCGTCGTCTCCGGATGGTCCCCCGACCCCTCCTGCACGATTGTGCCGTCGACCACCCACACGAAGCCCCACCCGCCCGGCCCGGGATTCGGTGAGCAGCTGCCGTCGGTGAACACGCCGGTGTCGGGGCCCACGCCGCGGGAGTTCGCCGTGCCGCGTGGTGCTGGCCGCGGCGCAGCCGGTCGCACCGGCGTTGATCGGCCCGTGCTCCTGCCGCCGTCGCCCAGGTCACCGGCGTCGGCGACCAGGTCGAGCCCCAGCTGTCCGCCACCCAGGCGCCCTTGCTGCTGCAGTTGATAGGTCCCATCGGGCCGATGCAGGTGGCAATACGCACTGCCAGGGTCCGCCGGGATCGTGCAGCGCCGACCCTTTTTCGTCAACGACACACACGCCTGCACCACCGACCACCTCCCTCACATGCCGAGCTTGACCGCCTGATAGGCCTCGACGTCCGCCGGGTCGCCGAGCACCTGCACGTCCCGCACCGCCTCGCGGCCGAAGGCGTGCATCGTGATCTCGGCCACTGGGCCGCGCAGCACGACCGACCCCCGCGGGGGCTGCCGCAACTCGAAATCCGGCAGGTCCGTGGGCTGCAGCACGACGTGCACGGGGGACGACCGGAACAGCATCCGCTTGCTGGCCTTCAACCGCTCCCACACCTCGAGGCGGACCTCCTCGGGAAGCTCCCTGGGCTGCCAGTCCGGCTGCGCCCGACGGACGTCCTCGTGATGCACGAAGTACTCCATCGTGTTGGCTATCGAGTCGACGCCGGGCAACGCGAAGACGCTCAACCTCGGCGGGCCGCTGCGGACGCGATCGACCAGATCCGGGAAGGGCCTTTTGGCGGCATCGTTCTGCACCTTCTCGGTCCAGCGTTCGAGCTGCTTGACCAGCACCCCGGCCGAGGCGTCCGGGCGTCCCTCTCTGACCACGAGATGAGCTGTGAGGTCACGAGTGGTCCAGCCCTCGCACAGGGTCGGCGAGTCAGGGCCGACGGCGTCGAGCAGGTCGCACAACTCCGCACGTTCCGATTGCGCCAAACTCTGCGATGTCATGGTCCCACCCTAGGCTGGCGGGCGCAGACATGCCGGACTGGCGGACAGAGCGACCGCGGGTGGCAGGATTGGGACGTGACTTCCGCCGCCAGCCCCCCGAATCCACCGGCCGACTCCCCGCTGGGGGATGCCCCGTGGCGCCCAGACGAGCGCGGATTGGTGTGCGCCGTGGCGCAACAGCGCGGCACCGGCGAGGTGCTGATGGTCGCGTGGATGGACGCCGAGGCGGTGCGACGCACCGTGGCCACCGGCCGGGCGACGTATTGGTCCCGGTCGCGCGGGGAGTATTGGGTCAAGGGCGAGACCTCCGGTCACGCCCA
>JAUPKO010000397.1 GCA_030837395.1 Actinomycetota bacterium
GCCACGCCGGCACTGGCCGCAGCCGCCGAGGGCCCCAGCACGCCCCCGGTGACTAGGCTCATCAGGGTTGCCAGCGCTGCGACCATCACCCAGAACCGACGCATGGCTGACTCCTCCGCGCAGTCGACCACGACCACCTTCGGACTCGACTGCCTGACCGAAACCTCGCTCCGCCCTCTCTTTCGGGCGGCCAACTGCCGTCAGTCATCGGCAGCAGGCGGCACCGGCATGAGCCCATCGAGCATATGCGGGCCGCCAGCAGTGAGCGTTAGGCCGACTTCTCGCGGCGTTCGCGCCGCCGTGGCTGCTGCACCGGAACGAGGGTGGGCAGGACGTTCTCCTCGACGACGTCTTTGGTGATGATCACTGTGGCGACGTCATCGCGACTCGGCACGTCGTACATGACGTTGAGCAGGACCTCTTCCATGATCGATCGCAGGCCACGGGCGCCGGTGCCCCGCTTCATAGCCTGGTCGGCGATCGCGCCCAATGCGTCCGGTTCGAACTCGAGGGTCACACCGTCGAGTTCGAACAGGCGCTGGTACTGCCGCACGAGGGCGTTCTTCGGCTCGGTCAGCACATTGATCATGCCCTCACGGTCCAGCGCCGTCACGGAGGTCATGACCGGCAGTCGACCGATGAACTCCGGGATGAGGCCGAATTTGAGCAGGTCCTCGGGCATCGCTTCAGCGAACAACTCCGAGTCGTCAGCGCGGACACGCTCAATCTCACCGGTGAAGCCGAGGGCGTGTTTGCCGACGCGCTGGGCAATGATCGTGTCGAGACCGGCGAACGCGCCGCCCACGATGAACAACACGTTGGCAGTGTCGATCTGGATGAACTCCTGGTGCGGGTGCTTGCGTCCGCCCTGCGGCGGCACGGAGGCGGTGGTGCCCTCCAGGATCTTGAGCAGGGCCTGCTGCACCCCCTCGCCGGAGACGTCCCGGGTGATGGAGGGATTCTCGGACTTGCGGGCGATCTTGTCGATCTCGTCGATGTAGATGATGCCCTGCTCGGCTCGTTTGATGTCGTAGTCAGCGGCCTGGATGAGCTTGAGCAGGATGTTCTCGACGTCCTCGCCCACGTAGCCGGCCTCGGTCAGCGCAGTCGCGTCGGCTATCGCGAACGGGACATTGAGCATGCGTGCGAGCGTCTGTGCCAGCAGCGTCTTGCCCGAACCGGTCGGACCGAGCAACAAGATGTTGGACTTGGCCAGCTCGATCTCGTCGGAGATCTTGCGCTGCTCGTCCGACCCCGCCTGCACCCGCTTATAGTGGTTGTAGACAGCGACGCTGAGCGCCTTCTTGGCGGGCTCCTGGCCGATCACATAGCGGCTGAGGAACTCGTAGATCTCACGCGGTTTGGGCAGCTCGTCGAACTTGAGATCGGCGGCCTCGTTGAACTCCTCTTCGATGATCTCGTTGCACAAATCGATGCACTCATCGCAGATGTAGACGCCGGGCCCGGCGATGAGCTTCTTGACCTGCTTCTGGCTCTTGCCGCAGAAAGAGCACTTCAACAGATCCGCGCCATCACTGATTCTCGCCACGGACCGACCTCGCTTTCCGCCGAAGCCCCGGACGGGCCTCGATGCACTGGAGGAAACGCTACCCCGTGGTCCGACAATACGCCGAACGCACGGCCGAGGCGTGTTCCATGTCGCCGGCCGACCCACCGGCTCCCGCCTGCGCCGCGCCCTGCCCGGCGGATCTGGGTCAGGCGGGAACATGGCGTGTCGCGATGCGCTTCCACTGGTCCTTCGCTAGGTTGCCCGCAGAGTCATACCTGCCGTGACCTGACCCAACCCCGCCCCGATCCACGTCGCCAAGGAGTCATCATGGCCGCCCTCGAGCAACCACTCGCCCTACCTGTTTCCACCACGTTCGAGATCGCCAACCGGACCATCTCCGAGCACATCGGGCCGGCCTTCGGGATCATCGCGTGGTCGGCGGGAACGGCCGCCGGGCTGAAGTCCTTCGGCCGTCAGTTCAAGCGTGGCGAGATGACCGAGTTCACCGACGTCCTCGCCGAGGCGCGCGAGATCACGCTACAGCGACTCGTCGCCCACGCGCAGGCGCTCGGCGCCGACGCCATCGTCGGGCTCCGCTTCGACTCCAACACCATGGGCGAGTCGGCCGGGCTGGTCGAGATCCTGGCGCTCGGTACGGCTGTCAAGCTCGCACCCACCACACCCTAAGGCCCGCCGAGAGCACGATGCCGTCGGTCGAGCTGCAACCCCCCGTCCTGCGGTGCCCATGGCGGGCACCGCAGAGGACTACCGCGACGCTGCGGTCTTGCGGGACGAGATGACCTGGTCGACGATGCCGTACTCCTTGGCCATGTCGGCGGTCAGGATCTTGTCCCGCTCGATGTCGCGCTCCACCTGCTCGGGGCTACGACCGGTGTGGGAGGCGATGATGCCTTCCATCTCCTTGCGCATCCGGATGATCTCGTTGGCCTGGATCTCGATGTCCGAGCCTTGGCCACCACCCTCGGTATAGGGCTGGTGTATCAACACACGCGCGTGCGGCAAGGCGAATCGCTTGCCTGGCGCGCCAGCCGCGAGGAGCACGGCCGCGGCACTGGCGGCCTGGCCCAGGCAGACTGTTTGAATCTCCGGCTTGACGAACTGCATGGTGTCGTAGATGGCCGTCATCGCGGTGTAAGAGCCGCCCGGGGAGTTGATGTAGATCGAGATGTCCCGATCCGGATCCATCGACTCCAGGCACAGGAGTTGCGCCATGACGTCGTCCGCCGAAGCATCGTCGATCTGCACCCCGAGGAAGATGATGCGCTCCTCGAACAGTTTGGTGTAGGGGTTGTGGATGCGTTCGCCGTTGGCCGAGCGCTCGCGGAACTCGGGCAGGACGTAGCGCGCCGAGGGCGCACCGGGGGTACCAGCACTGGTGGCGTCGAAGGTGTTCACTTGGCCGTCCCTCCACTGCCGGTGACGTCGGCCGCAGAGCGCACGACCGCGTCGATGAAGCCGTACTCGAGTGCCGCGTCCGCGGTGAACCAGCGGTCCCGGTCCGAGTCCCGCTCCACCTGCTCGAGGGTCTGGCCGGTCTGCTCGGCGATCAACTCCGCCATCGTCTTCTTGATGTGCAGCATCTGCTCGGCCTGAATCTTGATGTCGCTGGCCGTCCCACCGATGCCACCGGACGGCTGGTGCATCATGATGCGCGCGTGCGGCAGGGCGTACCGCTTGCCCTTGGCGCCGGCGCTGAGCAGGAACTGCCCCATCGAGGCGGCCAGGCCCATCGCCACAGTGGCAACATCGTTCTTGACGTACTGCATGGTGTCGTAGATCGCCATGCCAGCCGTCACCGAGCCGCCAGGTGAGTTGATGTACAAGAAGATGTCGCGCTCGGGGTCCTCCGCCGCGAGCAGCAGAATCTGTGCACAGAGCAGGTTCGCCACCGAATCCTCGACCTGCGAGCCGAGGAAGACGATGCGCTCGCGCAGCAGTCGCTGGTAGACGGAGTCGTCGTGACCCATGGCGGGGCCGCTGGAGTTACCTCTGAGGTCGGGGATGGTCAGCCCCGCGCTGCTCGTTGTTCCCAACACACACGCCCTTTCAGATCGTTGACTGGTCGCTTCTCACGTGTCGTCGAGCCTAACCCGCGACAGCGGCTGCCCCTTCCCGTCCGGCGGTGGTGTTCGCTGACGGCGCAGGGTCAGGAGTTGTCGCCGGGACGATGCTCGTCGTCGGCTTCAGGCTCCCCTGCCTCGCCGGACTCGGCAGCCAGCAGGTCCTCTTCAGCTTCGAGTTCGGCCTCGGCAGCGGCCTCCCGCTCAGCGTCAACAGCATCGGTGTCGATGTCGTCGTCAAATTCCTCGTCGCCCTCGACGGCATACATATCCTCGTCGCCTTCATCAAGGTCGTCGTCGGCCTCGTCCAGTGAGGTGAGGTCGACCCGGCGCCCCGAGGCGTCGGTGATCTCGGCCTGTTCCAGCACGACCGACAGCGCCTTGGCCCGGCGCACATCACC
>JAUPKO010000398.1 GCA_030837395.1 Actinomycetota bacterium
CCCAGACCTGGCGGCACGGCGCCGGCAATCGCGGGTGAGCTCCTCGCGGCCACCGGTCTGTGGGCGACCAGGGTGAACTCGCGACTGACCGATCTTCAGGTCGCGGCCGCCGCCACTGCAGCGACCCGACCCGACCGGCAACGGATCGCGGCCGCGTTGCTGGCGGCTCGGACCCGAGTGCCGGAGTTGTTGGCCTCTGGCCGACCGATCGAGGCCTACGCCCTGGCAACTGCGACGGAGCGTATGGCCTTGGCCTGGAACGCCCGGTCAGAAGCCGTTCGTGGGGCATCTACCGCTGCCTCGGCCGCCACCGTGACACAAACGCTGGCCCAGGCGAGCACCTCGGTGGCCGCCCGCGCGGCGGATGCCGTGACGACCGGGGCCCAGACGCAAGTGACTTCGGTCGAACAACTCGCTGCGCTACCCGTAGCGCTGACGTGGGGCGCTGATGCTTATGCCGAGGCTGTCGATGCGGGCGACCGCGTCGATGAATCGAGGCAGTCACCGATGAGGGCGGACGTTCTCGGTGAGGTGGCCGCCGACCTCGCCCGCGCCGAATACGACCTCGCTACCTATATGCCGGACAGCCTCACAGCGGCGACGATGTCCGCTGGACACCCGACACTCGACGCCTCCTTGGCGACCCTCGGGGTCTACGCCGACGCGCTGGCCCAGGCCGGATCGGCCAACCTCGCCTACCTCGACAGCATGGGTGCCGACGACGACCGCACAGTGTCGCCCGAGGCTTCGATAGCGCGTGCCTTGGCGGACAGATGGCCAACCTTGTCCACCGACTCAGCACAGGGGCCGATCGTGACACGGCTGACCACGGCGCTGTCGTATTTCGTGGCAAGTGCTACCGCCGTGGCCCGTGCCGATGCGCCGCCGACGAGCCCCACCAATCGGAATGCGGCGCTGATCGACCCGTCGGCGTTCAGCACTCAGGTTGCAGTGGCCACCGACGAGACTGCGCTCACCGCCGGAACGCTCGCCGGGCAAGGTGTGGGGACGTCGTTCCTGCAGTGGAACGACGCCGTCGGCCGGGACCTCGCAACCGCCCCTGACGCCGCCAGTATCACCGACCCGATCAGCCTGGACGGACTGCAGGTGCAGTGGTACGCAAACGTCCAGGGCAAGATCCTGGGTGTCCTCAGCGCCGACGCCGACTGATCGGCCCTGAAGACTAGGGTTGAGGACAATGAACACGTCCGATGTGACCGTGCGCCCGGCCGTACCGGCGGATGCCGCCGACGTGGTCGCGGCGTTGCGTCGCGCGGAGGGCGTGAGCCACTTCGACACGTGGATGTACGACGCCTCGCTGGTCGCGCAAGCGTGGCAGGACGGCACGATCAGATCCTGGGTGGCGGTGGATGAGCACGGCGTCGTGCGCGCCCACGCGGCGCTGATCCTGGACGAGGTCGGGCGACCCCGGCAGCAGATCAAGGCCTCCCAACCGGTGCTCGAGTATGGCCTCGCCTTCACCGATCCCGTGTTCCGCGGCCAGGGGCTGGCGGTGGCGATCGGCCAACGTGCACTCGCCTGGGCCCAGCAGCACCACGTCGGCGAGGTGTACAGCTGGACAACGACCCTTCGACCGTTCGCCCAGCGGGCCCTGCGAGAGGCCGGGGCGATGGAGATCTGCCTGCTATTGGCGATGATGCCGCCGGGGGTCAACCGCGGCTACCGGCATGACATCGCCGAGGCCGCCGCCGCGATGCTGTTCGTGCTGCGACTCGGGCCGCTGGGGCGATCGCAGACGTGGTACCTACCCGACGAATACCGCCCCCTGACCGCGCGCCTCACCGCCGGCCTGGGGATCACCATCACCTCCCTGACCGGCCAGGAGCCGCCGGCGCCACGCGCCTCTACCGTGCTGTCTGCGACTGCCGGTCCGGCCGACGACGACCTGTCCTGGCACTACTTCGAACCGCTGCGCTTCGGCGTGATCGACGTGGCGGCCGGGCGGTCGCCGGTCGCGGCCATCGTGCGCAGGACGTTCGCCCTTGCGCAGGCGGGCGCCGACGTCACCTACGTCGACCTACCGCCGGATGAGCCGTGCATTGTGCACCTCATGCCGGCCCTCGCCCATCACGGGTTCACCTTCGCCGGGGTGCATCCGCACTACCGGACCGGAGCCCTGCGACTGCGCATGCAAGCCGTCACCTGCCGACTGCAACCGCGGGATTCCATCACGACCGCGTCCGGCCTCGGCCGTGATTTGCTCGACCTCACCTGGCGGGGCCTGCCCGACGCGCCGTGACCCAGCGTCAGTCGCGGGCGTGGGTCGGCACGAGCGGTAACGCCGTCACGCGTGCGGTGAGCCACCTCCCCCGCACGTTGACCACCACCTCCGCACCGGCGGTCACGGTGCGGTCGAGCAGCGCCAAGGCGATCCCCGTGCGCAGCGTCGGCGAGAACGTGCCCGACGTGATGCTGCCCACCTGCGGGCCGCCCGGCATCAGGTGAACGGTCATCCCGGGACGTGGCACCCCGCGCTCCACCATCACCAAGCCCTGCAACCGCGGGGTCAGGTCGGATTCGCGGCGCCGGAGCAGCGCCTGCCGCCCACGGAAGCCCTCCTTCTGCCATCCCACCGCCCACGACAGCCGAGCCTCCACCGGGCCGATCTCACCGCCGAGGTCCTGCCCGTGCAGGGGGTAGCCCATCTCGGTGCGCAGCGTGTCGCGAGCGCCGAGCCCGCACGGCACGCCGCCGTGGGTCTGGGCGGCCGTCACCAACAGGTTCCATACGGCCACCGCATCGCCCGAGGGAACCACCAACTCGAAGCCGCGCTCGCCGGTGTACCCGGTGCGACACACGATCACCTCAGCACCGGCCACGACACCGCGCGTCACCGCCATGTAGTCCACCTGCGGGCGCAACCCGACATCGGCCAGGACCGCATCGGCGGACGGCCCCTGAACCGCGATGATCGCCATATCCTCGTGGGCGTCGATCACCTCGGCACCGGCCGGCAGAACCTCGGCCACGGCATCGGCCACATAGCCCGCGTTGGCGGCGTTCGGCACGATCAACACATCATCGTCGGCGCTGGGCACACCGGGGCTGGCCAGCAGATAGACGATGAGGTCGTCCACTACTCGACCGGACTCGTCGCACAGCAGGGTGTACTGCGCCTGCCCTTCGGCGATCCGGCCCAGGTCGTTCGTGAACAACTCGTTGAGCGCCGACACCACCGCCTTGCCTCGCACCAGCAGGGTGCCCAGGTGCGAAACGTCGAACAGGCCGACCGTCGTGCGCACCGCGGTGTGCTCGGCAACGACACCGTCGTACTCCAGCGGCATCAGCCAGCCGCCGAACGGGGCGAACTTCGCACCCGCGGCCACGTGCGCCTCGTGCAGGGGGGACGTGATGGCGGGGTGCTCCTGTGGCTGCGTCATGCCCGCACGCTACTAAAGCACCCCTGATCTGGCCCGCCAGCCCACCCGTCCGACAGCGCTGACGGGCTGGCGTTGCACCTTCGCGGCGCACGGGGGGCGGCGAAGTGACATCCTGCCTGATGTGATCGCCCTGCTACGCACGTTCCTGCAGCCCTACCGACGCGAGATCGCCCTGGTGATGGCGCTGTTGTTCGTCCAGACGATGGCCAACCTGTATCTGCCCCTGCTCAACGCGGACA
>JAUPKO010000399.1 GCA_030837395.1 Actinomycetota bacterium
ACGCCTCCGAGCATCTTGTCGGTGGAGTTGCGGCGAAGGAGCATGCGGTAAGTCTGCGGCACCGACGGTGCCGCGGTAGGAGGGAGAGGGTCGAGTACTTCCGTGCGATCTGTGTCCATACCTGCAAGGGTGCGGCCCGATCGGCAGCTCGGGCATCGGGGAAAGCCCCTGAACCGACCCTGAGATCGGCCGCGCGCGACCTCAGGGTGCGTCCCTGATCCCCTGCGAGGGCGAAAGCGGAATACTGGCACTGTGGCGATTCCTGGACCGGACGTGGCAGGTGGACCGGCGCCGGTGGGTGGCGCCGCATCGACCGCGCCCCGTGGACAGTTCCCGCCCCCCATGGCATCCGTCCCGTCACATCGGGCCTTCCGTGATCCGCGGGGCCGATGGGTCGCCGGTGTCTGCACCGGCATCGCCAAGAATCTGAACGCGCCGTTGCCCTTGGTGCGGCTGACCTTCCTCATCCTGACACTGGCCAACGGCCTCGGGGTACTGGCCTACCTCGCGTTCTGGGCCGTCCTGCCGCAACGCCGCGAGGACCCGCGCAGCCGCGAAAGCGACTTCCTCCGTCTCGTGTTGTTCGGGTTGGTCGTGGTGAGTCTGGCGGTGCTCGCCTACGCCTGGGGCTGGAGCGACTTCCGCACCTTCGTCGCGCCGCTGCTCGTCCTGGGTGTGGGCACGGCCATGTTGTGGCAGCAGTGGGACGCGGGCGGCGGACGTGTCGCCGGCGGGCCGGGCGAAGGGATCGTGCGGTGGCTCCGCCCTGCCCTGGGGATTGCCCTGGTCGGCGCTGCCGCGGTCGCGCTGGTGATCGGCGAGGTGGGGTGGATTCAAGGACTGCGTGCGATCGCCGTGATGCTGCTGTTCGCCGGCGGGGCTGCCCTGATCGCCCTGCCCTGGCTGCTTGGCGTCTTCCGTGACCTGGCGACCGAACGGCGCGATCGCCTGCACGACCACGTCCGCGCCGATCTCGCGGTGCAGGTCCACGACTCAGTGCTGCAGACCTTGACGTTGATCCAGGCCAATGCCGACGACAGCGCTGCGGTGACCAGGCTCGCCCGCACCGAGGAACGACGACTGCGGTCGTGGCTCTACGCCCCCGTCGGCGACGAACACGCCACCCTCGCAGCCGCGCTGGCGCACGCGGCGGCCGAGGTAGAGTCCGATCACAGCGCGGCTATCGATGTGGTGCAGGTGGGTGAGGCTCCGATGACCGAGCGGATGGAGGCGGTGGTCGCCGCAGCGCGAGAGGCCATGGTGAACGCCGCCAAACACACCGGTGCCAACCCCGCCGTCAGCGTCTACTGCGAGGTGGCCGACGGCCAGGTTGAGGTGTACGTCCGCGATCGTGGCCCCGGCTTCGATCCGGCTGCTGTGCCCGTGGACCGCCATGGCGTGCGCGAGTCAATCATCGCCCGGATGCAACGGATCGGCGGCAATGCCGAGGTGACCACATCGGACCGGGGCACCGAGGTGCGGCTGATGGCACAGGTGGATTCATGGGTCTGACGCTGGTGATCGTCGACGACCACGCGATGGTCCGGGCCGGGGTGCGCGCGGGGTTGCCACCCGATATCGAGGTCGTGGGTGAAGCCGACGACGTACCCTCGGCGGTGCGGGTCATTCACGCGGAGCAGCCCGACGTGGTGCTGCTCGACGTGCACCTGCCCGGCGGCGACGCGGTGGCGGTCTTGGCCGCCTGCGACGACGTGTTGGCCCACACGAGGTTCCTCGCCCTGTCCGTCTCGGACGCCGCCGAAGATGTGATCGGGGTGGTGCGCCGCGGTGCTCGCGGCTACGTGACCAAGAGCATCAGCGCTGATGATCTGGCCGACGGCATCCGGCGGGTGGCCGCAGGCGACGCCGTGTTCAGCCCGCGCCTGGCCGGGTTCGTTCTCGACGCCTTCCGCACCGAGCCATCAACCACCAACAGCGACCCGGACCTGGACAAACTCACCGCCCGGGAGAAGGACGTCATGCGCCTGATCGCACGCGGCTACACCTACCGGGAGGTGGCGACGGAACTCTTCGTCAGCGTCAAGACGGTCGAGACCCACATGTCGGCCGTGCTGCGCAAGCTGCAATTGTCCAACCGGCAGGAACTCACGCGGTGGGCGCAAGGACGGCGGCTGGCCTGACGGCGCGCAGGCTGGTCACCATCTCCGCGCCAACCGTCGGACCGGTCAACGGGGTCGGCGATGCTGTAACGCCGGTGGGCCCCGGCTTCTGCGTCGTCATGTCGCCGGCGGCCTCCAGGTGATTGGTCAACCCACGCCCCGATCGGAACGGGTCGCCGGCGCACCGCAACCAGGCTCAGACTCGCACGCAGGGGTTCAGCCCGCGCGCCAGTTCGTCACCATCTGCGGGATTGCGGTCAGGCCGCCCACCGGGTGGAAGGCCTCGGCCGCCGCGCGCAGCGCCCCCACCTCCTCGGTGGCCAACTCCAGGTCGGCCGCTTGGACGTTGCGCTCCAACTGCTCCACCGTCGACGCCCCCGGGATCACCAGCACGTTGGGCTGATGCAGAAGCCACGCCAGCGCCACCTGTGCGGGCGTCGCTTCATGGGCATCGGCGACCTCCCCGAGCACCCCGAATAGGGGCTTGGCCAGACGCAGATTCTCGGGCAGGAACAGCGAGTTGGCCCGCCGGACCGTCCCCGCAGGCCGGTGATCGGCGTCGTAACGGGCTGACAGGAACCCCTGCGCCAGCGGGCTCCACGCGATGATCAGTTGGTCGTTGTCCCGAGCCCACGGCAGCAACTCGGCCTCGGCGCTGCGGTCCACGAGGCTGTAGCGCACCTGATTGCTCAACACCCGTCGCCCGAGCGCGTTTTGGGCTGCCTGCCAACGGCCCAGCGAGTAGTTGCTCACGCCCACGTCGGCGACCACCCCGGCGTCCTGCAACGACCGCATCCCGCCCATGACCAACCGGTCGGGAATGATCGGGTTCGGCTGGTGCACCTGATACAGGTCGATCGTCTCGACCTCCAGTCGCTTGGCGCTCCCGCGACCGTGACGCTCCACCAGCCCGGGAACAGGCGCGATCGGGAAGTACTTGGTCGCGACGTAGGCCTCGTCGCGACGCCCCGCGAGAGCCGCACCGACGATCCGTTCACTGCGTCCGAACCCGTACGCCTCAGCCGTGTCGATCAGGGTCACACCGAGTTCGAGCGCGCGGTCCAGAATCCGCCCCGCCTCCCCCTCGGCGTAGGAATCCCCGTAGCCCCACTCCCGCGACCCAAACTGCCATGTACCCAAGCCGAGCCTGCTAACCCGGGTCAGGCCCGGGAGTTCAACGAATTTCATTGCGTCACCATAGTCGCCGGAAGGGATCCGTTCGAGGCAACACATTCCCAACTGCGTCGGTGGCGACAGTTTCGACCGGCCGACCCTCACGCGCCATCGCCCTCTGCGCCTCACGCCGCTGCCGGGGTGAGACGCAGAGTTGGGGCCTCAACAGTTCATCCGCCCGAACGATCCGCCTCACCCGGCAGGCTCGGCGTGCATCTCCTTGAAGGTCAACAGGCTGGGGGCGAACTTGTGCGCAGTCCGGTCGACATCGATGTGGATCACCGCTGGTCGACCCGAGTCGAGCGCGGCCTGAAGCGCGGGGCGCAACTCGTCTGGACTCGACACCCGGGCACCGTATGCGCCCATGCTCTGCGCCATCAGGTCATAGCGAATCTCGCCGAGATCGGTGTTGATCCGCTCCTCGTCCGGCAATCCACCCTCGGCCATCAGTTTCTCGGGGTTGAGCGCGAACTCCTGGTTGACCTTTACCATCCCCCATGCTCGATCAGCCAGGACCAGCACGATCACCGGGACATCATTCCGAACGGCGGTCTCAATCTCCTGGGGGTGGAAGCCGAAGGCCCCGTCGCCGGTGATGCAGTAGACGATCCTGCCCGGGTCGGCCACCTTGGCGCCCAGAGCCTGCGCGACACCCGCCCCCAGCATCCCGAACTTGTAGGTCGACAACAGCGAATGCGGCGCGCGCACCTCGTGGTACAGCTGCGCCCAGATTGCGGTGTTGCCTCCGTCGGCCACCATCACCGCGTCGTCGCCGAACACGTCCTGGCAGGCAGGTGCGACGTGCGCGGAGTGCACCGGATCGCCCATCGCGCCGAGCACCCCGTCGAGTGCCGCCCTGGCCTCGCCGCGGGCCGCCATGTACCCGGCGAGACGCTCCCGTCGGGCCGGCAGCACACCTGCGAGGTCCATGTTCTCCAGCTCGTCGGCCAGCGCCGTGAGGAACACATTCGCATCGGCGAGAACGGCGACGTCGACAGGTTTGTTCAGGCCCAGCATCGTGTCGTCGGAGTCAACCTGGATCATCCTTTGCTCGGTTCCGCGCTTCCAGTACGGCGCCTTGCCCCACCAGTCGGTCTCACCGAATCGGGTGCCGACGGCGAGGACCACGTCCGCCTCGTTACGGGCGAGGTTGTTCAGGTCCGTGAACGCCATCGGGATGGCCACATCCGCGCGCTCATCGATGACGTCGCGTGCG
>JAUPKO010000400.1 GCA_030837395.1 Actinomycetota bacterium
ATGCCCAGTTCGCGTCGATAGTCCAAGAACTTCTTGGTCAGCCGCTCCGGTTTGAGGTCCTCAGCCACGCTGACCAGGCTGTCCATCGCCAACGCCATGTAGGCGCCGCCGTGGTCCCAGTTGCCGGCGTGCGGCATCGACGCAATCACGCCCCGGCCCTCGTCCAGGGCCGCCTGCAGGGTCGACTTGTTCTCCAGCACGAAGGTGTCGACAGTGCGCCGGTAGGACCAGTCCGGCAGTCGGAACGCGTCGCACCAGTAGTGGAAGTACTTGTGCATGGCCTCGCGGGACATCGCCCGCACCTGCGCCGGTGTGGCCTCCGGGGTGACGCGAGCAAGGTTGCGCTCGAGCTGGCGCACACCCTTGCCGTGCTGCCGCCAGGCCTGATCGGCGAGTTGCGAGAACGTCGCGTAGGCGACTTTCTCGGGCATGAAGCGCACGGTGCGCCAGCCCATGGAGTAGCTGAAGTAGGCCATGAACTCAGCTGGGCTCTGCATGCGTCAGTCCTCCCTGGGGGTGGCCAAGTGCGACATCTTGCGTACGTGCAGGATGCGCTGCATCACGGTGATGACGGTGAGCACGGCGAGCAGCCACATGGCGGCGGGCAGCACGTACGGCACACCAACGCCATAGACGAAGGCGGCCAACAAAATGATGATGAGTCGTTCGGTGCGCTCGGCGATGCCAACATTGCAGTCGATGCCCAGGCCCTCGGCACGCGCCTTGGCGTAGGAGATCACCATGCCTCCGACCAGGCAGATCAGAGCCGCCGCAACCGTGAGATCCGATTGGGTTCGCGAGGCCCAGACCAGCAGGGCGCCGAAGATGAACCCGTCGGCGATGCGGTCCAGGGTGGAATCCAGAAAGGCACCCCACGGGCCCTTGCGCCCCAGCATCCTGGCCATGGTGCCGTCGAGCAGGTCGCTGAAGACGAACAGCACGATCACCAGCACCCCGACGGCGAAGCGACCCTCGGGGAAGAACACGAGCGCTGCCACGCTCACCCCGATCGTGCCGATCAGGGTGACGGCGTCCGGAGACAGCCCGATCTTGATGAGCCCGCGCGCCACCGGATTGACCACTGTCGCGACGACGGAACGGGCGTTTGTCTGGTTGAGCACGGCCGAGGAACCTCCTGGTTCGGTGACCACACTCTAGTGGCGATGTGTGAGCGGACCGGCCAACGACAGTCCCGTGCTGCGGCAGGATTACTCCACGGCGACGACGCCGGCGCCGCGGCTTCGCTTCGCCTGGTACATGGCTGCGTCCGCGCGGGCGATCAAGTCGTCCGCGGACTCCCCCGGTCTGACCATCGCCACACCGATACTGGCAGTCACCCGCACCTGCCCGCTCGGGCCGTCGATCGGCTCGGCCAGTTCGGTGCGGATCCGCTCGGCGATCGTCTGGGCTTCGGTCACGTGCGCGGTGTTGTGCAGCACGACCAACACTTCGTCACCGCCCATCCGGGCACCGAGGTCGCCTTGTCGAATGACCCCCAAGAGGCGCTGCGCGACCGTGCGCAACACCTCATCACCGAAGGAGTGCCCATAGGTGTCGTTGATGCGCTTGAAGTCATCGAGGTCGCAGAACAGGGCGGCCATGTGCTTCGGGGCCGAGGCGGACGCACGTTCTTGCAGCAGGTCGAATGAGTCGAAGAGGGCGCGCCGGGTCAACAAACCGGTCAGTTCGTCGTAGTTGGCGCGTCGATCGAGCTCCTGCTCCCGGGCGACGTCGGCATCGATCACCCGTAACGAGACCACCGACTCATCCGCCCCAGCCGAGGGCGCGCGGTAGGCGGCGGCATGCCCGGCCACCCAGTGATAGGTGCCGTCCGCGGCCAGGACTCGCACCCGGACGATCGGAGTCTCGCCGCCACGCAACCGGGCGCGCGACTCCTGCACCCTGGTCACGTCGTCCGGGTGGTGGAATTCCGCCACCGGCCGCCCGACCCAATCCCGTGGATCCCAGCCGAGTGACCGCTTCAGCGACGGCGACACCCACTGCACACGACCGGCGTCCAGGTGCAGCACGATATCGCTGACATTCTCGGCCAGGAGGCGGTACTTCTCCTCCGAAGCGGCGAGCGCCTGCTCGGCCTCAATTCGGGCCGTGACGTCGACCACCTGGGAGATCCACAGGCTCGGCTGGCCCTGGGAATCGTTGAGCACGGCCGTGGTGAGGTCCCCCCAGACGATGGCACCGTCACTGCGGACGAACCTCTTGAGCAGTTGGAAGCCGCTGGACTCGCCGGCAAGGACCTTGTTGACCAGGTCCAGGTCGACCTGGACGTCCGGTGGGTAGGTGACCTCCAGCCACGTCTGCTGGGTCAGTTCGGCCTCGTCCCGGCCGAGCATCTGGCACAACGCCTGATTGCACATCAGGAACCGTCCGCCGGGCGCCACGACGCACATCCCGATCATGGACTTCTCGAACGACAGCCGGAACCACTCCTCGGACTGCTCGGCGCGTTCGCGGGCTTCGTGCGCCGAGGTGATGTCGTAGGCGATGCCTTCCACCACGACGCCGGCACCGGCCAGCCGATGCACTCCGGCAACGAGGTGGGCCCGCACCGGGTGGCCGCCGCGATGATGGAAGCCGAACTCGACGTCGATCTCGATCCGACCGTCAGCGATCGCCTCGCCGAGGCTGTCGGCGTTGTGCGGGGGCAGCAGGCGATCCATGAGCACCGTGGGCTGAGCGATCAACTCGGCGGCGCTGAAACCGGTGAGTTCGAGCACCGACTCGCTAATGAAATCCACCGTCAGACCCGGCTCGATACGCACCTTGAAGAACACGTGACCGGTGCGCTCGGCCCACTCCCGAAACCACGTTGGGGGTGGCGCCTCGCCTGTCACAGGGCCTCTTCTCTGCCGGGTGCCGCGTCCTAGGTGGCTGATCTGATTGTATTCGCAGATGTCGTGGGTCGTCGTGGGTGCGCATCGTTGGATCGATCCGCCCACATCAGGTCGGCGGGCGGTGGCGGTGATCGGGCCCGACAGAATCGATCAGGGAGACTGGTCCAGGGGCGCAGGGGCCAACCTGGTGGTGATCC